>UQXS01000010.1 GCA_900545125.1 uncultured Ruminococcus sp. | reverse complement strand
CTTGCCGTATGCATCCGGCTTTGAAGCGTTGTTTTCAGTCTTGGGAGGAGCGTTTTGCGATTGACTGCCCTTGACTGTATTTCTATTGTAACAGAATTCTCCTGATAACTGAATAGATAAAACTTGGGAGGTGTTTTTTATATACTATGCTGATAAAATGCACTATTCTGAATTTGTAAATAGTTAATATTGCCTTATTTTAGTGTTTGTTTTGTGTTTATTTAGTTATAGGCAAGTGGAATTTACCGAAATACCTCCCAAGTTTGTTGTGAGGTGCAAAAAAATATTTTTTCAGCTTGTATATTAAATGCTTTGGATATAAAAAAAGGAGGCTCAAAAGCCTCCTCAAGCGGCGAAAAGTCGCCATTGTATATTCGTTTTTTAGCATCAGTCGCTTTGCTAAGCAATCCCCTCAATTGGTGACGTAATGCTGTCGTTCTTCTTCGTATTTCTTTTGGATTGCTGCCGTTCTTTTGTCCATGGTCTGATATCCGCCGCCTCGCACATCTGGTTATATTGAAATACATTTGCATCGGGGCACAGTTTCATCATCGTTTGGTAAAATCTGTGGTTCTTGTTTTTAGAACTGAATTTCACATCAGCCTTTTCCATAAGATCGGTACGAAATGCCTCCTCCAGTTCAAGTGCTACACAGAATGCAAGTACAGATTCCAGCCTGACACGTTTTCCGCTTCTCATATTGGAAATAGTATTTATTCCCAGGCCGCTTCGTTCGGCAACATCATCCTCAGTTACGCCGCATCTTTTCATTTGAAAGCAGACTGCTTGTCCGAAAGGATTTACAGTTGGTGTCTTACTCAGCTTTATATTTTCTTCCTCCAGTTCATTAAACATCGCCCTTACCATTCGGAGCTGTGCTTCGCTTGCTTCCCTGTTTTCGAGCGGTGCTAAGTCGTCCTTATGTAGCTCTCCAAAAGTGTAATCATAGTCAGGATCATCGTAATTCTTCTTGAATGTCAGACAGCACTCCGACATATGCCGGCGAGCATATTCTGTCAATTTATGCGGATGTCCGTTGTAACGCTCAACATATTTATCGTTATTTAGAATCACGTGACCATCCAGATAAATAAAACGTCCGGAATTAACAAAGTCGGCAAATTCATCGCTGATTTCCATAATTTCCGCAATATGACGCAGAGTCAGTGTATAAGTACGATCTTCAGGAAAACGATAGTCAACATCATAATCGTCAACATACCCACTGATATTGTAAACATATACACCGCGTACTTCCGACCATCCAAGTTCCGTTATCATTTTTTTAGATGTGTTCCGTGCTGTGCGGAATCTGTTTTTTACCCGATCTATCAGATGTCTGTAGTCCTCCCAGTCAGGCTCACCGACTAAACTGTCAAAGAAATCAAGTATTACTTCTTCGGTCTGTTCGGGCGGCATCTGAATATATCTGGGAATAGAATTCGCCTGAATTTCCATCCATTTTACGGATGTACGCTGGGTTTTCGAATAGCCATAGTCGTTGAATTCAGGAGTTTTGCTGTTTACCATCTTGCGATAAAGACTCTGAAGCTCATAAAAAAGATTGTGAAGATAGGCATGAACACACTCATGAATGATGGCATTATATTCTGCATCATCGCCCTTAATGGATTCATCGATGAAAATAGTAGGCTTTGCGATGAAAATTATTTTTTCATTTCCACATTCGTCATATACAATAACATCACGTTTATCTAAGACAATTTTGGATCTTACTTGCACCTTAACATTTTTTGAAAGATTGGCGTATTGCACATCAAGCCCCATTGACTTAGCAAGAGCATAAGCATTGATCCAACATGGAGCCGTTATTTCATAGGGATAGAATTCCTCCAGCATCTCTTTCGCAATCTCTTTAAATTGCCTCTTTCTCAATATCGGAACAAGACAGGAATCAAGCGGATTTTTCAGACGAATATATTTTCCGTCATACAGATCAATTTCGGTAAAAAAATTGGAACGACCACCGGATACATACTTTCCGTAAATCACATACTGCTGACACCAATGGAAGCCATTTAACGAGAAATAGACTTCACAGATCACGTGCATATTGAAAGAAGAATGATCAATGCGGTCATAGAAGCCATTTAAAATAACAACATTCTCAATGGTTGCTTTCTGCGGTATTCCCCACGGCATAGGAAGCATTCCGTAACGATGCATTCCACGAATAAAACGTCCGTAATCTAAGGTATAGTTCCATTTCAGAAACTCTGTGAATGTGACAATATCCGGCAAGCAGCCGTTCCAGTCGGGATTTTTTACTACATAATATTGTCCGGGATTCAGTTTGTCAGGAATGCTGAGAAAAGGGCCTACGTCAAGATTGATAACCATTATGACCTCCTGTTGATGTCCATTGTGCGAATCCGGTATGTTTAAAGTTCTTTTATCAGATATCTTGCAACACCTTGTATTTTTAATTCCTTTACCACAATATCATCCATTGTCTCATTTTCGGGATGCAGGACATATCTGTTCCCTTTCTTTAAGAGTCTTTTCAGACTGCTGCCTTTTTCATCTCCCAGTGCAACAACGATATCACCATCCTGAGCAGTTTCCTGCTTTTCAACGACTACGAGATCACCCGGTTCGATACTGGCGTTAATCATGGAATCACCCTTGGTTCTTAATACAAAGAGATCTCCATCTCCAAAAATAGAGGAAGGAAGGTCAACATATTCGCTGACTTCGGCGTTGATTTCCTCTAATTCACCGCACGGAACGGAATTTTCATATAACTCACAACCACGATTCGTTCCGCCGTTTTTTCTCATTTTATCTGTCTTGATTATCTTGCCGTCATACTCAATCATGCCAAGTTCATCCATTGCAACCAGATAATAGTATGAGGTGGAACGGCTGATACCGGCAAAAACAGCAACTTCCGTAGTTGAGGGTGATCGTCCTTCTGAAAAATAGAAATTCTCCGCATATTCATATATTTTTTTCATAAGTTCCGGATTTTTATGTCTCATGATGAGCCTCCTGTGATTTTGCATGATTTGTATTAAACAGAGCAAATGCTCTTGATAGGTGCTAAACATAGTATATCACATCCGGAAGAACTTGTCAATAGAAAATTGAATAAAATCGAAAATTTGTTTTCAAATAGTGAGCAATTAAGAAGCACAGTAATAACAATTTACTTTTTTGACGAAAAAGTGCGAATCGTGTATTGAAATTTTCGGCAGATTGTGGTATAATTGAAAACATATAGGTAGACACTGCTGTCAGAGCAGATACGGAGGTACAGAATGATCACAGGTGTCATTAAAAATAAGATAGATAAGATATGGACGGATATCTGGGCAGGTGGCATCACCAATCCGCTGACGGTGATTGAACAGCTCACATATCTGATGTTTATACGCTCTCTGGATGAAAAAGAGCTTGAAATCGAGGAATTTGCACATTCGATGGGAATGCAGCCGGACAGCAATGATTTGATTTTTCCACAATCTGAAATCGGTCAGGCAATGCGTTGGAGTAAGTTTAAGGACAGGGACAGCCGGGAGATCTTTGATCTGATCTCTCAGCGAGTATTTCCTGCTGTCAAGAAAATGAAATACGGAAAACTGCCCGATTTTGACGCATCCGGCGAATTGATTGAAATAGCAGATCGTGAGGATACTGCACAGATGCAAACGGCTTTTTCCCGATATATGGACAGTGCGGTATTCGTGATACCGAATCCGCAGGTATTGCAGAAGATTATCACAGGGCTGGAAGATTTATATACACATGATATTGCCGACCTCGATATGAAGGGCGATTTGTATGAGTATATGTTGGGAAAACTCAGCACAGCAGGTCAGAACGGACAATTCCGTACACCGAAACATATTCGTGAAATGATGGTGGAACTTGTCGCTCCTACGCCCGATGATCTTGTATGTGATCCTGCCT
Organism: uncultured Ruminococcus sp.; assembly: GCA_900545125.1. Lineage (GTDB taxonomy): Bacteria > Bacillota > Clostridia > Oscillospirales > Ruminococcaceae > Ruminococcus. Next base: position 21,595 of record UQXS01000010.1, on the reverse strand, counting down.
GTGGCACAGCCGGTTTTTTGGTCTCTGCCGCAGAATACATCCGCAGGCACTACGAAAATAGCATGACGGATGAACAGTGGGAAAATTTCGCAAACAAGACTTTCACTGGCTACGATACCGACCACACTATGCTCCGCATTTCGGCAATGAATCTGATGCTGCACTCTATCACAAATCCTGATATTGACTACAAGGACAGCGTTTCCAAGCAGAACAATGTCAGCGGCAAATATACGGTCTGCCTTGCCAATCCGCCATTTAAGGGTACGGTCGATGCGGAAAGTATTAACGATAATCTGAAAGCTGTCACCAATACGAAAAAGACGGAACTGTTGTTTCTTGCTTTGTTTCTTCGCCTGCTCCAGAAAGGCGGACGCTGTGCTTGTATCGTTCCGGACGGCGTGCTGTTCGGCTCTTCAAAGGCTCATAAGTCCATCCGAAAAGAACTGATTGAACATCACCAACTGAAAGCCGTTATTTCCATGCCCAGCGGCGTTTTCAAGCCCTATGCCGGCGTGTCAACGGCGGTGCTGGTGTTTGTCAAGACCGATGCGGGCGGTACGGACAACGTGTGGTTCTATGATATGAAAGCGGACGGTTTCTCCCTCGATGACAAGCGTTCGGAAATTGCCGAAAACGATATTCCCGATATTATCGCCCGTTTCCGTAATCCTGATGGTGAACGTGAAAGAGAACGCACGGAGCAGAGCTTTTTCGTGCCGAAGCAGGAAATTGTGGACAATGACTATGATTTGTCAATCAACAAGTACAAAAAGACTGAGTATGTGGCGGTGGAGTATCCTCCGACAAGTGAGATTCTGGCGGAATTGGATAGCCTGAACAGACAGGTCATGGAAGAAATGGCAGAGCTGAAAAAGATGCTCGAAGAATAAAATGAAAGGAAAACAGACCCGTACAAATTCGGGTTTGATGATGTACTAGATGGAAAAAGTCAAGTTGGGAGACATCGCAACCCTTATTAATGGGGATCGAGGAAAAAATTATCCATCACAAGCAGACATTACAGAAAGCGGCGATGTTCCCTTTGTAAATGCAGGTCATCTCAACGGCGTGGATATTGATTTTACTGAAATGAATTATATTTCACAATCAAAATATAATTCTTTAAGTTCTGGAAAATTTCAATATGGTGACATTTTGTATTGTTTAAGAGGTTCATTAGGAAAAAAAGCCAAGGTTAGTACCACGGTATCTGGTGCTGTAGCTTCTTCGCTTGTAATAATAAGACCTAATCAAGAAAAAGTAAACTGCGATTATTTGATGTTCGCACTTGATTCTCCTTCAATTAGGGAACAACTCATCAAAGCCAATAATGGCAGTTCACAGCCAAACTTGTCTGCTGCAAGTGTTAGACAATATTGTATTGAATTACCTACATTAGATTTACAGGATAAGATAGTAAAAAAACTTTCAAAGCTACGCTCCATCATCACCCACCGCAAGCAGCAGCTTGAAAAGCTTGACGAGCTTGTCAAAGCCCGATTTGTAGAGATGTTTGGGGATACTGAAGATATACGAACTATAGCGGAGATATGTTCTATTATTACAGATGGAACGCATCAACCACCAAAATTCGTAGAAAGGGGCATACCGTTTCTGTTTGTATCCAATATCGTAACAAACGAAATTACTTATAATGCGGAAAAATTCATATCTGAAGAAACATATGAGGAACTATACAAGCGTACTCCTATTGAAATAGGTGATATTGTGTTATCAACCGTTGGCTCTTACGGACACCCAGCGATAGTAAAAACAGATAGGAAGTTCTTGTTTCAACGACATATTGCCTATCTGAAGCCTATTCCAAGTGAAATAAATTCAATCTATCTGCATAGTGCTATTCTTTCTAACGATATACAGATGCAGATTAAAGAACGAGTAAAAGGCATTGCTCAAAAAACTCTTAACTTATCAGAAATAAGAAAAATAACCATTCCTGTAGCTCCGATGTTGCTACAAGAACAATTCGCCGCTTTTGTATCCCAGACCGACAAATCAAAAGTTGCAGTGCAGAAGGCGCTTGATGAGGCACAATTGCTGTTTGACAGCTTGATGCAGGAGTATTTTGGGTAGATATGGCTCGTTTTCCTATTGATACAGAACAAAGAAAAACAGGTTCAAGAGCATGTGCAATTGTTCATTATAGAATCAACTCAGATCATTGGGTATATAGAGAAGAAACAGAAATAGACATCGGAAGAGATTGTATATTAGAACTTTCCGAGGATGATAAATGGCTTAACCACAAGATAGAATGCCAAATAAAAGGAGTTCGTTCTTCTTCAAGATTGGAAGGAATGAAACTAAAGAAAGAAAATTCATATAGTTTTCCTCTTGAAAAAAAGACGATAATGTATGCTTTAAATTCTAATGTAGCATTTGTGTTGTTCCTTGTTGATTTAGCCAATGAAACCGTATACTACTTAGCTATTCAGGAATATTTCATAGCGAATAAGGAACTTTTCAAAAGAATAGAAGATAATAATGATGATGGAACATTGAATGTACACATATCATGTGAACACATTCTGTCATATGATGACCATGATTTGCAAGAAATAGCAAAAAGTACATATGTAGATGGTCCTGGAGAAATGCTAAGAAGATACAATTAAAATCTTGTGGGATGGAAGAGGGATGTTGGTATACAAATCAAGAAAGAGGTATACCAGCATGGAAGAAAAAATTGTCAGTGTATTGAATGAAATGGCGGAGTATCTGAACATCAGTCAGATGAAGAAGCTACAAGAGGTCATCTTGAAGGTGTTTGCGGAAAATGCTCCGGCAAAGACGGAAATCAGCAATGCAGACTATCTGAAAATGTTCCTCGATGCAAAGCGTATCGAGGGCTGTTCTGACCGCACAATCGAATACTACCGCAAGACGATCGAGCATCTGATTGCCACAGTGCCGACTCCCGTGCGTAAAATCACCACAGAAGAAATGCGTGAATATCTGGCAGAGTACCAGAAAATCAACAACTGCTCCAATGTGACTGTTGATAATATCCGCCGCAATATTTCCAGTTTTTTCTCGTGGCTTGAAGAGGAGGACTATATTCTCAAAAGCCCGATGAAGCGAATCCATAAGATCAAAACCAAAACAGTTGTCAAAAGCATTATTTCTGATGAAATTATGGAAAATCTTCGTGACTGTTGTGATGAGATCAGAGACCTTGCTATGATCGACTTGCTTTATTCAACAGGTATGCGTGTCGGTGAGCTTGTGCGTCTTAACCGTGATGATGTAAATCTTGAATACAGAGAATGCATTGTATATGGCAAGGGCGACAAGGAAAGGCGTGTCTATTTCGATGCCAAGGCGAAAGTACATCTGAAAGCATATCTTGACAGCAGAACAGACGGTAATCCGGCACTTTTTGTTACTCTTAATTCTCCGCATAAGCGGCTGAAAATCAGCGGCGTGGAGATTCGCATCCGTGAGCTTGGCAGGAGCGTTTCATTGGAACGTATCCATCCGCACAAATTCCGAAGAACCATGGCGACTCGTGCAATTGATAAGGGAATGCCAATCGAACAGGTGCAGAAGATTCTGGGGCATTCTCAGATAGACACCACGATGCAATATGCTATGGTGAATCAAACCAATGTCAAGAATTCTCATCAAAAGATCATGGGGTGACTTACAAATTCGGGTTTGTGGTTGTAATGCGAATGAAAAAGCTGACAGTTCAAGATATTAACAACTATGTTGGAACGACTGTAAATCCCCTGAATTCGCCAGATACTATATATGAACTGTACAGTGTTCCAAGTTTTGATTCTGATTATCCAGAAGTATTACATGGTAGCGAAATCGGCTCATCAAAGGTGACTATAGAAGAAAATGATGTGCTGGTATGCAAAATCAATCCTCGAATAAACCGTGTTTGGATTGTAAAGCACCATACGAAACATCAATTGATTGCTTCGTCTGAATGGGTGATTATACGAAGCCCTGAGAACAATCCTCGCTATTTAATGTATTACTTTCAGTCTCCAACATTCAGAACTTACATCAATTCTGGATTAACCGGAATAGGCGGCTCACTGACGAGGGCACAGCCGAAGCAAATTGCAAAATATCCTGTACCGTTGCCATCTATTGAGCTTCAAGATAGAATCGCAGCTACCCTCGACAAACTCCAATCCATCATCACCCACCGCAAGCAGCAGCTCAAAAAGCTGGACGAGCTTGTCAAAGCCCGATTTGTAGAGATGTTTGGGGATACTGAAGATATACGAACTATAGCGGAGATATGTTCTATTATTACAGATGGAACGCATCAACCACCAAAATTCGTAGAAAGGGGCATACCGTTTCTGTTTGTATCCAATATCGTAACAAACGAAATTACTTATAATGCGGAAAAATTCATATCTGAAGAAACATATGAGGAACTATACAAGCGTACTCCTATTGAAATAGGTGATATTGTGTTATCAACCGTTGGCTCTTACGGACACCCAGCGATAGTAAAAACAGATAGGAAGTTCTTGTTTCAACGACATATTGCCTATCTGAAGCCTATTCCAAGTGAAATAAATTCAATCTATCTGCATAGTGCTATTCTTTCTAACGATATACAGATGCAGATTAAAGAACGAGTAAAAGGCATTGCTCAAAAAACTCTTAACTTATCAGAAATAAGAAAAATAACCATTCCTGTAGCTCCGATGTTGCTACAAGAACAATTCGCCGCTTTTGTATCCCAGACCGACAAATCAAAAGTTGTCATTGAGACGATATTGTCTATTATAAGGAGAGTGAAAATCTATGACCAATTTTGAATATCTGAAAAACATTCCGAAATATGCACTGTTTTCCGGTGCGGCAATCGAGGCGGAAAAGGTCTATGTCACCTCTCCTGCCATGTGTGCCGTAGGCTGCCGCAAGGCACTGGAACTTGCTGTCAAGTGGGTGTATTCCGCCGATAGGACGATCACCATGCCCTACAAGGATAACCTTCAATCTTTGATCCATGAGCCGTCCTTCCGGTTTGCACTGGACAGCCAGACATGGGACAAGCTGCCGTTCATCATCCGTCTTGGCAATCTTGCGGTACATACGGAAAGAGCCGTCAACCCGGCGGATGCACTGCTTTCTCTTGAAAGCCTGTTCGAGTTTATCGAATGGGTAGACTATTGCTATGGATCGGATTATGAGGAACGGCACTTTGATGCTGCATTGCTTCCAACGGAAAAAATCGTAATCGACACAAAGAAAATTAAGGAGCAGGAGTCCCTCATTGAACAGAAGGACAGCGAGATCAAGGCTCTGCAAGCTAAAATTGCTGCCATGTCTGCAACGCTGACTGCGGAAAAGAAAGAAAAGCAGGAGAGCCGAACCTTTGCACCCACGGATATTTCCGAGTTCAAAACACGTAAGATCTATATTGACGTTGACCTGAAATCCATGGGCTGGAAGTTTGACGGTACGGATGCGGATGTATGGGAAGAATATCCAGTCACGGGTATGCCCAATGCAACCGGTGATGGATTTGCAGATTATGTGCTGTTTGGCAAGGACGGACTGCCCCTTGCTGTTATCGAGGCGAAGCGTTCCAGCAAAGATCCGAATATCGGCAGAAAACAGGCGGCATTGTATGCTGACTGCCTAGAGCGAAAATTTGGACGCAGACCAATGATGTTCACCACCAACGGTTTTGAGACATATTTCTGGGACGATCTTTCCTCACCGCAGCGAAAAGTCAGCGGATTTTTCACCAAAGCAGACCTTGAAAAACTGATGAACCGCAGGGATACCAGAAAACAATTGAAAACCATCGCCATTGACGAAAATATTACTGATCGCTACTATCAGATTGAGGCGATCCGGGCGGTATGCGAACATTTTGAACAGGGTTTCCGCAAAGCTTTGATCGTCATGGCGACCGGTACGGGCAAAACCAGAACAGCGTCAAGCTTGACCGATGTACTCAGCCGTGGCGGTCATGTCACAAATATTCTGTTTCTTGCCGACAGAACCGCACTTGTCAAGCAGGCAAAGGACGACTTCAAGAATTATCTGCCGGATATGTCGCTCTGCAATCTTTGCACCAGCAAGGACGATAAAACGGCACGCATTGTATTCTCGACCTATCCTACCATACTGAATGCCATCGACAGCACCAAGACAAAGGACGGTATTCCGCTGTTTTCTCCGGCACATTTTGACCTGATCATCACCGACGAGAGCCATCGCAGCATTTTCAAGAAATATCGGGCGATTTTTGAATATTTTGATGCACTGATGGTAGGATTGACAGCAACGCCAAAAACAGATGTTGACCGAAATACATATGATTTCTTCGAGGTAGAAAACGGTGTGCCGACTTACGCTTACGACTACGAAACAGCCGTTTATACCGATCATTACCTTGTTCCCTATTACAACTATGAGGTGAAAACAAAGTTTCTTGAAGATGGTATTACATATGATGACTTGTCCGACGAAGATAAAGAGCGTTATGAAGATGATTTTGCGGAGGATGACCATATTCCGGACTTCATTCCCTCAGCCGCTTTGAATCAATTTGTATTCAACGAAACCACAGTTGACACAGTGCTGCAAGACCTGATGGAGCGTGGTATCAAAGTGGAAGGCGGCGACAGGCTGGGCAAAACGATCATCTTTGCACAAAACAAGGAACACGCAGAATTTATTGTACAGCGTTTCAACAAACTCTATCCGAAATATCATGGAAATTTCGCCCAAAGGATCACTTGCAGCGACAGCTATGCTCAGACGATCATTGACGATTTCAAGCAAAAAGAAATGCCCGTGATCGCCGTTTCTGTTGATATGATGGACACTGGTGTGGATGTTCCTGCCTGCGTGAATCTTGTATTTTTCAAGAAAGTCCGCTCAAAAACAAAGTTCTGGCAGATGATCGGCAGAGGCACAAGACTTTGTAAGGGACTGACCTGCACAGATGCAATTGATGGTGAATATACGGACAAAAAGCGTTTTCTCATCTTTGATTACTGCGGAAATTTCGAGTATTTCCGTGAACATAAAAATGGCTATGAAACAGGCGAAACAAAATCATTGACAGAAAACATTTTTTGCAAAAGAGTGCAGCTGATCTCTGCATTGCAGGAAAGTACATTTGCGGATGCGGAGTATCAGGCGTTTCGTTCTGAACTTGTCGCATCCTGTTATACGGATGTGTGTGCTTTGTCGGATGATCTGGTTTCCGTCCGTTTGCAAAAGCAGTATGTGGAAAAGTATAGAAAGCGTGAAAGTTTTCATTCTATTTCTGAAATGGATAAGTATGAGCTAATGAAGTATATTGCACCGCTGATCACAAGCAATGACACAGACGAATTTGCGAAGCGGTTTGATAATTTTATGTACGGTCTGATGCTATCCCATATTGATCAGCTTCCCAATCTGGGATATTTTCGTAAGCAGTTGATCCAGACAGCGGAACTACTGGAGAAAAAAGCGACCATTCCACAAGTAAAGGCAAAATTAACGCTGATCGAAGATGTTCAGACGGAGGAGTTCTGGAAAAATATCAGCATTCTTACCCTTGAAATGGTCAGGCAGGAATTGCGTGATCTGATGCAATTTCTTATCGGCGGTGGTGAAAAGCCGAAGATCTTCACACGTCTTGATGATCCCATAATAGACAAGCAGGAAGGCGATGCACTTGATGCCGCCTATGATTTCGAGGATTACCGCAAGAAAGTCAATCGCTATATTGAGGAGCATAAAGGCGATACGGTCATCTACAAGCTGAATCACAACCTTCTGCTGACAAAAGAGGATTTTGCAGAGCTGGAACGCATTCTCACGCAGGAACTCGGTGACAGTGAAGATTATAGGCGCGAGTATGGCGATACGCCTTTCGGTTTGCTTGTGCGTAAAATTGCAAAGCTCGACCACGAAAGTGCTATGGCAGCATTTTCCAGCTTTATTAATGACAGTTCTCTGAATCAAAGGCAGATCGAGTTTATTTTGAAAATCATCAATCACATCGAGAATAATGGCTATATTGAGGATGTGAAAATTCTTATGAAACCGCCCTTTGATAAACCGTTCAGCTTTATCAAGATGTTTGATGCAAAGACGAGAACGGCTATATTGCAGACAATCGAGAGTATTAAGAATAATGCGGTGCAAGTGGTTGCCTGACGGTTATAGGCAACAACACGTCGAGTAAAATAACAGGAGTAGAAGAATATGAAAACAAATGATAGACCATTGACAGATTTAATGAGAGCTGTAGACAGTGGTGCGGCACAATTGCCTGATTTCCAAAGAGGATGGGTTTGGGACGATGGACGTATCAAGGCTTTGATTCTCAGTGTCATACACAACTTTCCTGTCGGTGCAGCAATGTTTCTTGAGTATGGAAATGAGAGCGTTCATTTCAAGCACAAGCCTATCGAAGGATCGGCTGCAAATCCGGACACAGAACCGGATGAGTTGATTCTTGACGGACAGCAGAGATTGACCTCTCTTTATAATGCTCTTTACAGTAAGAAACCTGTACATACCAGAACAGATAAAGGCAAAGAGATAGACAGATACTACTATTTGGATATTCAGAAAGCTGTGGATCCGAGTGCCGATGATGAAGAGGTGATCATTTCTGTTCCGGCTACAAGACAGATCACATCTGAATTTGGACGAAGGATCGATATAGATTTATCTACAAGACAGGATGAGTTTAAGCGAAAGATGTTTCCTCTGAATATCATTCTAAATTCTGGCGAAGAGCAAGGGTGGCAGAATGAATACTACGCCTACTATGAATATGATCCGGATGTGATCCGGCAGTTTACTGAACTTTTTTCAAAAATCATCATGCCAACGCAGAAATATGCGATGCCGGTCATTCTCCTTGATAAAGAAACTCCGAAGGAGGCTGTGTGTCAGGTTTTTGAAAATGTAAACACAGGCGGTGTCTCACTGACGGTTTTTGAACTTGTCACAGCGATCTTTGCTATGGATGACTTTCCGCTGCGAAAGGACTGGGAAGAACGTAAGGAGTGCTATTTTTCAGGTGATTTGCTGAACATCGTCACGGCTACTGACTTTCTGACTGCACTTACGCTGCTTTCTTCATTCAAGACTGGCGGAACCGTCAGCTGTAAGAAAAAGGATGTGCTTGCTTTAAATTTGACAGCATACAAAAAATATGCGGATGAACTTTGCAAGGGTTTTTCTGTGGCTGAAAAACTGCTGCAAGAAGAACGGATCTTTTCAAGTCGAGATCTGCCATACAGTACCCAGCTTATTCCTTTGGCTACTATTTGCACGGTGTTACTTGAAGGAAATAATATTAATAAGACCACCGTCAAAAACATGGTAAAACAATGGTATTGGTGTGGCGTATTCGGAGAATTGTACGGTTCTGCAAATGAAACAAGATATGCCAATGACATCACGCAAGTCATTAAATGGATTACGGAAAATGGTGATTTCCCAAAGACTGTTACAGATTTCTTCTTTAATCCAACCCGTCTGCTTAGTCTACAATCGAGACAGTCAGCAGCATACAAAGGAATTATGGCACTGATACTAAAGAACCACGCTCGTGATTTTATTTCTGGCGCGGAGATGGATTTCTCGACATATTCAAATGAAAAAATTGACATTCACCACATTTTCCCAAAAGATTATTGCATAGGGCAGAGCTACGATAAATCAAAATGGAATAGTATCGTTAACAAAACACCTATTTCCGCAAGCAGCAATAGAGAGATCGGTGGAGTAGCTCCATCTGTCTACCTCGGTAAACTCGAAAAGAAAGGCTCTGTAATGTCATCTGATCTGGACAGCTATGTTGAGACACATTGGATCGACCATGGTTTACTGAGAAATAACGAATTTCAAAAGTTTATAATTGATCGTTCCAAAAAACTCCTGAATGTAATCGAGCAGGTCACTGGCAGGACAATATCCGGCAAGGACTCTGATGAAGTATGTCAGGCATTTGGCGATACGTTGATCTGAATTTTCCATATCTATCAATCGTTTTCCCATACAACTATACACAATAAAGATGTGATAATATATAAGCAGTATGGTCGCGATATCCGGACAAGGAACGATTTGCGTAATGAACAAACAGGACACCTCTCATCAGATGTCCTGTTTTTGTCTCACGCCGCCCCTTCAAAATACTCCGGATTATCCGTAGGATTCACATTAAACTGATAGGAGTTCCTGCGGTTCTCGTCCTTGGAGCAATTGAGAATTTTCAGCCAAGTCAGCTGGTGCAGGGTAGTGGAAATATGGCTTTCACTGTAATCAAGTTTAGCAATTGCCATTTCTGCGGAAAACGCATCCTCGCCAAACAGCTCATACATCAGTCTCAGCGTGTTTTTCATACCATCTTCCATTCTCCCCTCGTAATCCGCAAGGTCCACCAGAATCTCATAGTGTCCCATATCAATTCGCTTGACAAGTCCAAGCTGTGCGGCAAACCGCATATCTGAATACAATCGGGATTCCAGCCCCATTTTTTTGTAATCATCGACCGTCACACAGCCTTTTTTCATACAGCTGAAAATGACTTTTCCGATTCTTTTATCCTTGGGAGAATTCCCGTTATGGATAAGCGACTTCACAAGAGTGACAAGTTCAGGCGAATATTGTTTTTGATTATCTGTATTCTCCGCATTTTCTGTATTATCCTGCTGAGTATTGAAAGCGTAAATATATTGTGATCTGCTTCCGCCAACAATCTTCACAAAATGATTGCTTTTGTACCAGTTGAGAGCATTTCTGACACTGAATACGGAAACACTTAACGTATCAGCAATTTCTGCTGATGTGAACTGATATTTCCCGCTTGTCAGATAATCTGCAAGCAAACCCGCAATTTTAGCAGATTGTTCAGTACCATTTTGCATCCGCTTTTGTATCGCAAGCATCAGTACTTCATTTTGTACAGGGTTCTGTGTTTCTTGCGGAATATCGCCGCTTTTTTCCGCCTCATCATTCTGACTCTCCGGAAATGCATAGATATTTTCGGGCTTTCCTCTGTTCACGGCTATGATCGTATTCTCGTCTACAAGCTGATTCAAAAATGTATTGATCGTTTTTCTTGGTATTCCGGTTAATGAAACGATATCTATGATTTTAAATTGCGTACGCCCCTGTTCCCGGAATTTTTGCAGTACATTTAGAATAATCCCACGTTTTTCATTGTGATTTTTACAGCTTTTCTGAGGAGTACCCGTCATATTACTGACCGTAGATATCTTATTTTTGTCAGACGGAATATCCGCTGAAAGCGGCATGACAGCCATTTTCTTTTCCTCATCTGCCAACTCCTGTCCTTCTCGTTCACGTCTGCCGCGCAGGTCATTGACAGCCGCAGATAACGCGGTCAGATAATATTCCAGAAAAAAGGTGAGGTCAGCCCCGTTTTCCGTCCGGAGAATATTGGCGATCGCACGAAAATATTCATAGCTGCTCCGTGCAATGACCGAGGAAATACTGGTCTCTCCGAAAAAAGTGTATCCTGCGCGAATCAGAATAACATTTGACAGCAGCCGTGCAAGGCGTTCATTCCCCTCCGGAAAAGGGCGGACGGTAAGCACCCAAGCCTGTGCCGCCGCTGATTTGATCAGAGGATGAATTTTTGTATCGGCAAGAAATGCCGAAAGCTGTGCTGCAAGTTCCGGAATCGCATTTGCCGGAGGCAGTTTTACCATCTCTCCTTGTAAAGATGGAATCTCAATGCTGTTCGTCACTCTGAAATCTCCGCCGCCGTTGTCAAGCCCGTCCGTCAGGAAATAAGCAAGATTGTGCAGATAATTTTCATCAATGGCATGATACATATTTTCCGATGCAAAAGATGCCGCCTGACGATTGTTCAGCAGTATCAGCTCTTCCACAGATTCCGGTTCTTCGCCGCTTTGCAGGAATTTCATTGCGTCTTTTATGGAGATCTGAGTGCCCTCCAGAAATCCGGTGTAATAGATCTCCTCGATGGTGGATACCGGATTGATGTGCGGCTCGCAAATGCTGTCATGTTCCATCAGTTCTCCGACAATTACCTCGCTTGCCGTTATCATTTTACCGGTAAGCAAATACCAGTATGCTTCGCCGTTTGTATTGCTAAGCGAAAGCTGAATGCCCTTTTCACGCCTGCTTTGCAGCACCTCCTCCCAGATCGCATCCGGATCGACTCCGAGAGGAAGATGTGCTGCCAGTTCGCATTTTGAACTGTACCTTCGTTCCAGATTTTTGAATAAACGCTCCTTATCCATAAACGCCTCCGTTAAACAAGCCGTGTTTTACTCAGGTCAAAGCAAACGGCTCTGTGATCGACAAGGTAAATACCGGGGCAGACCCGCATGGATCTGTCACTCCACCCCATATTTGTGCGGATATTCTGCAAAAGTTTCCTGCCGCTGATCTCCGTGGAGATCACAGGAGCAGAAGAAAGGAAAATTGCTTCTGCGTCCTCTGTGCTGCACGCACGGAGGACGAGTTTTCTCTGATGTGTATTGATGAGCAGCTGCACCTGCCTTGGTCTTCCCAACACATCAAGAGTAGCCTCATCAAGGATAAACATATCGTTTTTCATATCAAGGGTTAAATACATTCCGTTCATTCTGCTTCCTCCGGTATTCCCTCTGCCGCATCCGTTTTCACAACCTCGGACGGCGTAATAAAGTTGTCAAGAAAATCTACTTGTGTAGACATATCATGTTCCTCAACAGACAGACCATAGCTTCCGCTCCAGTATTCCGGAAGAACCGGTGCAGATGCAATGCGTTTTCCGTTTTCGTCCTTTTTCTGCGGAGCAAAACGCTCATCAGCACTCAGATCAAACAAATACATCTCATCTTCAAAATAACGGATCCGCATTCCCTGAAAACGATAGCGGTAATCCTCCTCCCAGCCCATCATAGCAAACAGCCGCTCGGCGAAAGGCTTGCAGGTAATCTGCCTGCTTTTTCGTGTTTCTTCTTTCACAATGCACCAGCGAATTGCATCACGGGCACCGCTGTCGCAACGCCGCACCAGCAGCTTTTTCTCTGTAGGGTTGATCAGGAACTGAACATATGTCGCATTTTCCAGAGCTTTGATACAGGCATTGTTGAATGTAACACTGTTTGAGCGTACGGTCATGGCAGGATCAAAGCGGTGCGAGATAAACTCTCGTCTCACCACCTGATAGCCTGCATAACTGAAATTGTTTTCTTCTGCCAGCCTTCTTGCTTCCAGCTGTTCCTCTCGGCTCAGCATCTGCTGCGGCGGCCGTTGTATCTGCATCGGCAGAGGTTTCGGGCGGTTAAATCCTGCCGCCCATGACTGTGTAGTTTCCATAGGGATCCTCCTTTATAGGTATTTTTTATGTTTCTTTTCCGGCCAGATTTTTTCAACCAATAGCCGGTCAAGAACTGTACAGATCTCTTTCGCACAGTCCGACAGATTTTTTTGATTCATAGGACCTGCAATCATATTTGTATAAGCATCTCTCATAATTTCTTCTGTAAAAGCACTGTACACCATTCTGCTGGATTCGTCATGCAGGATGCATTCGCAGCGGTATATGTATCCCAGCCAATATGCATAGGATAAATTTTCAATGCTGTCATTTTCCTCGGCAGGCAGTGCAAGCAATGCTTTCGGCGTATGTTTCATATCAGCATCATACGCTTTTGCAAGCAGCAGACTCTTGTTTTCGCCATCTTCCGCTGTTTCAAGAATTTCTTCTATCCAGTACAGCGATTCAATAATGGTTCTCGGATTTTGCAGCAGTGCCGGGATTTGCAGAAGTTCCGAAAGTCCCTTTCCCGCACCGTTTGATGAAGAAAAGTTATAGTCGATCACGCCTGCAAGCTGACTTGTCATGTACAGCGGAACAAAGGAATCCATAGAAAATCCCATTGCCGCCGCTTCCATAAACAGATTGCCCTGCTTATGACAGTAGATTTTATCGTTTTCCGTCCAGACACGCTGTGCATTTATGACCTTGCTGCTGCGCGGCGATGCTCTTTCCAGCCACATCATACGCTTGACATTCGCCGAAAGCGGTCTGCTTTTTGCAGGATCTCTTGACATAATTAACCTCCCTCACCACTGCTATCCGCATCGATTATATTACTTTCGGCGGAATGCTCCTGCGGAAGTTTCGGTGGATCGTTCTGGATCTCCCGCAGCATTTCGTCAACTATTTCCGCATCGTATCTGTGAGTGGTATCCAGTGGTCTTGCAGGGGCAAGCCACTCCTCCCAATTCCCGATACCGTCAATGCTGCGGAATGTGGAGTTATGCATAAAAGCAGGCGTACCGAATATTTTTTGATTCAGTTCCAATGCTTTCTGAACCTGTTTCGCCATTTCTACAAGCTCTTCAGGTTCTTCCTCTTCATCGGGCGGAAAGAAGTAGCTTTTCGCCTCTTCTTCAAGTTTTTCCATCCGTTCCTGTTCCTGCCGTGCAAGAATGATCTCTTCTTTTTTATTGACGGCTCTGCCGATATAGTTATCAAGGTCGAAAACCAGAATTGACTGCATGGTACCGTCTTTTAGCGTGATCGTCACTGTCTGACACGGAATCCGGTAAGCATACTCCCTATCCCAGCCCATTGATTCGTATAGGATCTTGCACAGGTAACTTGCTCCCCTGGATTTTGCACTCCATTCAACTGCATTAGGATTTTTTCTTTCACATGGGCGTACAATCACCATCCGTTCCACCGGATTAAACAGTATCTCAGCAAATTCCGCTTTCATCAAGGAAACACAATTCTGATTGAATGCGATAGAATGCCGCCCTATCCGGACAACGGGTTCATGGATCCTGCTGAACATATCTCCGCTGACCACCTGAAATGTTTTCACAATTTCTGATTGCTGATCGAAATTATGCTTTTCTCTGTCGACGCCTTCCATCTCGTTTTTGATTTGCTGCTCAGCTTCTGTCAGATCACGGGCAATCTGAGATATGCCATGATCGTCGATCAGCCCTGCAAGCCTGTGACCGCTGTCCGGCAGATATTCATTTTCAAGATCATCTTCCAGTTCCTCATCAAGCAGTCCCATTGCGATCTGCGAGGCACGGTAATAATCTTCAGCATCAAATCCAGCCCATGAGCGATTCATGGAAATAAATCCGGCAAGAACACCTTTATCAATGATGTGCATGGGCAGGTAAGTGCCTTCATGACCGTAGCGGCGGCTGTTCAGAATTCTCTGTACGGCGTTCCAGACATTGCGCGGAACGATCGCTTCATGGTGATCCGCCTGAAAATATTTATTCTTCTCTCCCCTGTTTTTTCTGGATTTATGATCCTTAAAATTTGGGGTATATGTTTTTCTTGCAAGCACATCTCCGCAGTACCGTTCATTTCGCATCAGCGTCACAACGCCGTTTCCTGTCCAGTTGGTATTAAGAGAACCATCCTTGCGTCTGCCACCCGTAGGAATGTGCAGTTCTGTCAGAACACCAGCGATTTCCTCCGCTGTGCTGCCGTCCAGCATCATAGCGTACATCCATTTTACCACGTTTGCCTCCTGCGGATTGATCACCAGCACCTTTCTTTTGCCGCCGAATCCGTCGGGAACTTCCGCTTTATCGTAACCAAATAGTGCAGGTGTCATAAAACGTCCCCGGCTAAAACGCCATTCCAGAGAGAGCAGCATGGCTTCGCTCTTCATATGGCTTTCTTCTTCAGCAACCATTGCCAGCACAAATAAAATCACGCCGCTGGTCTGCATACTGGTATCAAGCTGTTCCGCCTCGAAAAACACACGCACCGGCGGATCAAGATTGCTCAGTTCTTCGATGTATCCGATGCAGTCCAGCAGATTTCTTGCAAAACGTGAGACAGCTTTTGTAATGATCATATCCACACGTCCGGCACGGCAGTCCTCAATTAACTTTAAAAAGGCCGGGCGGTGAAAAGTATTGGTTCCGGAGAATCCATCGTCCACGTATGTTCCGACATGTATCCAATCCGGATTTGCCTTGATTTTTTCACTGTAAACTTTTCGCTGCATGTGAATGGAAAGTGCCTGTTCAATGTCATCGGTACTGACACGGCAGTAAGCGGCAACTCGCAGCTTTTTCGGCGGTCCGTCTGATTCTATGTTTGAACTTGCAGTAATCTTTCGGATACGAGTACCTTCCAGTGCGTCAAACTGTTTGCCAACAGCAGCTTTTTGCCGCTGACGGTCAGTCTCGAAACTGCTTCCGGCAGGTGAGCTGCTGGGGTGTGCGGCACGTTCAGCTGCTGCCTTTTGTACATCCTTCAAGTCTGCACCTCCTGACTGTTTTTATCTTTTCTGCATTCATATGCATACCTCCCAAACAACGTAATTTCGGGTTTTTCAATCCCACAGATATATTACCATAATCATATGCACTTGTCCACAATCCACGGATTGTATTGGGAAAATTTCTGACGTTAAATTTTGGGATAATATATCTGCTTATTTTGTTGGTAGTACACAAAAGCTCAGATCTTGCTGACTTTCCTGACCCAATCTGCACTTTTCTCAAATACCAGTTCATAGGGTTCTAATTCCAGCACTGCACAAAGGCGGAGTCCGAGGATCATGCTGCTGGATGAAACCTTCCGTTTTCCGTACTCGAAAAGCTGGTATTGCTGAAGCTGTATCCCGATCTGGTCAGCTACTTCGCCCTGTGTCAGTCCCAGTTCCTTTCTGCGGTTTTTCAGGATAAGTGCTTCTCTTCCGGTTGTTTTGTTCATCGTTTTACCTCCTGCTGATTGTTTTTGTATGATACATTATACCAGCATCTGACTGCAATATCTATTCATAATACCCGACAAAGATCTGGGGGTCTTTTCGGGTCTGATTGTATCAGAAAGCATAAAATCAATCTGAATCCCTCTGAATACAATCAATTGATTGTTGTCATATCCTACAAACTTTTCTCGGATTTCTATGCACAACATAGAAAACTTTCAACCTGTATAATTTTGAAGCAAAAATCTATACTGTCTGTTATCAACTTTTACAATCAGCTGATTGCAAAATGCGATTCAGTCAAGTAAAGCGAATCCTAAAAACAACGTAATTACGTCGTTTTGACTTTCAACAAGATGTTGAAAACTTCAAAATCGGAGCAGTTGACAAAATTTTTTATCTATGGCATAATAGTCAGCAACAAGGAAAAAGCGATGACTTTCACAGAATATATTAGCAAGGAGGAAAGCAAATGAAAAAGATCCCGACATTATTCAAACGTGAATTTGAAAACAACAGAGTGGTCAAAGCATTACCGGAGTTATCCGATGTGTCACTTTCATGGGTGCTTGCCGGAGATGGAATTGCAACCGAGAAAATTGACGGTGCCTGCTGTGCTGTCATCGAAGGGAAATTTTACAAGCGTTATGATGCAAAGAAAGATAATCACGGCAATCTGAAATCGCCTCCGGCAGGTGCGATCCCTTGCGGCGAGCCGGACATGGTCACAGGACATTGGCCGCACTGGGTACTCGTCGAAGAAAAGGATCCTGCCGATCAATGGTTTGTAAGTGCGTATAAGAATAGCTCTACATCTTTTCCCGATGGCACATATGAAGCAGTGGGACTGCATTTCAACGGAAATCCGTATTGTCTGGAGCGGGATTACCTGATCCCTCACGGGAAAACTGTGATTGATCTGCCTGACCGATCGTTCGAGGGAATCCGTTCTTATCTTTCAAAGCACGCTATTGAGGGTATTGTGTTCTGGAAAGACGGAACACCACAGTGCAAGATAAAACGCAGTGATTTCGGACTGCCATGGCCGGATAAGGCACATCTGCCCCATATAGACTATTATCTTTACGAGTTCATAGCACCGGATGAATATGTAGAAATACTGCGAAAGATCGCAGAATCAAATCATATGACGATTGAAGAAATGATTGTAGAGGGAATGAAGTATTTCACCGCACACCATGAACTAATCAGACAATGGGGAGATCAACTGTGTGCTTTACCGGAGAAAGAAAAGCAGAATCTCGAATGCATCCACCTGCGAAAGATCGAACCGATATACAGTGACACATTATGGCTGGAACAGTATACAGGAGGTGCAACATGAAACTGCCATCTATCAATATCATCTCACAGCAGGAATTATGCAATCACATAGAGGACGATGATTTCTTCCTCCGCTATGGCAACCCGGTCGCAATCAGAACCGATGATGGGAAAACTCTGCTGCTCATGGCGATTGAATATTACGAGAGAATGATCGGTGAAAAAATTGAAATTAAAACAGAGGAGGGATAGCATGGGCGTTTCAATTCATTTGAAGTTATTGAAAAGTATTACAGAAGAATTATGAGGAGGAAATGGAATAAAATGGGACAGTATTACATACTTGCGAACATGGACAAGAAAGAAGTTCTTACTATTGATGGGAAATTAATCATTGGAAAGCTGCTTGAAATCTCACAAACTGAGACGGAATCCCGTGCGATTCTCAATCAGATCGCAGGCGAATGGAAGGGCGATACAGTTTTTCTGGTCGGTGATTACGCCGATTTAAGTGAGGAAAATGTGACGTATTTCCGTGCTTTACGGAAATGGACGGATAAACTGCATATCGTTAAAAGCCTTTATGGTTATGTGATGGAGAATTTCCGAAAAGTGGACGGCAATGCGGACAATATGGGGTATCGGTTTATTTATAACCACGCCCGAAAGGAATATATTGATATGCTGCATTGCCTGAATGTTTGCGATGAAACGGACTGGGGTCAGGGGTATATTGCTCCGCTTCCTCTGCTGATTGCAATGGGCAACGGCAGAGGCGGCGGTGACTACTACAATTATGAGAACGATAACTTAGTCGGCACTTGGTGTGATAGCATTGCCTCTGTTGAGATTATAACTGAACCGAAAGACGAGTTTGGATACGAAGAGGTACATCCGGATTTCAGGTATTGAGAGAAAAATTGTGAGTAATACGCTATGTTGCCTTTTTAAGCGTTTCGTGTTATACTAAAGATAGGAGGAGAAATCTATGGTCTATATCACAGGCGACATTCACGGATCAGCCGATCCGATTTACAAGCTGTTTACGAAGTATCATCCCACACCGGAAGATATAATTGTACTGCTGGGAGATGTGGGAGTCAATTACACAGGTCAGATGCGTGACTTTCTTTTGAAACGAGAAATCAATAATATGAAGTCCACATTTTTCTGCATTCATGGCAATCACGAAAACCGCCCACAGAATATCTGTTCCTATCATGAGAAAATCTGGCATGGCGGTCGGGTACTGTATGAGGAGGATTTCCCGAATATCTTGTTCCCGGTGGACGGAGATATTTTTGACATTGAGGGCAAGCAGTGCATTGTAATTGGCGGTGCTTACAGTGTGGACAAGTTTTACAGATTAAGTCACGACTACAAATGGTGGCCGGATGAGCAGCCAACGCCAACGATTAAGGAATATGTTGAGCAGCAGGTGAGGGCTAATCCGGTTGACGTTGTGCTTTCACACACCTGCCCATATAAATATATCCCGACAGAGTGTTTTCTGCCGGGAATTGACAAGTCCACTGTTGACAATAGCACGGAACATTGGCTGGATACCATTGAAAAAACGGTGAATTACAAGGCGTGGTACTGCGGTCATTGGCATATTAACAAGAGGATTGATAGAATGCATTTTCTTATGCATGATGTGAAAAAGCTTGCACCAATTTAACTTGAATAAGATGATAAAATGAAGAAATTTCAATAACGATGTACAACATTTTCCTCTGTATTTTTAATCTTTTATATCTCTACAAGCAGTTATTCAGAAATACTGAACAACTGCTTGACTTTCGTCAGAAAATCGAGTATAATAAAATTAGGCTTAAAATTTCTCGGAGGTGTGCTATGTATATCAAGCGTTTTCTTGAAAATGAGATTCTCAAAAACTCAAAACTTTACCCTGTCATCATGGTATGCGGACAGAGACAGGTTGGCAAATCTACGATGCTCCATCATTTGATGGAGCCGGAACGAAAATATGTGACACTTGACGATCAGAATGCCAGACGGCTTGCGGAGACCGATGCTGCTCTATTTTTTGAAACCTATGGTTCTCCGCTTTTGATTGACGAATTTCAGCGTGTGCCGTCCATACTGCTGGAAATGAAACGCATTGTGGATGAAAAGATGCTGAATGGCGAGCCGTGCAATGGCATGTATTGGCTGACAGGTTCACAAAAATTCCCGATGATGAAAAGTGTGGCGGATTCTCTTTCCGGTCGCATCGGAATTTTTGACTTGTCCGGCTTTTCAACTGCTGAACTTGAAGAAAGAAATGCTATTCCATTTTCTCCTGTTATTGATGATCTGAAAGACCGTTTGACAGACCAGAAGAAAAAAGACATTCACCAGATCTTCAAGCGAATATTCGATGGCAGTATGCCGAAACTCCTGACAACTGATATTGAGCGTGAGCGCTTTTATATGGACTATATTAACACATATCTTGAGCGTGATATTCATCTGCTTGAACAAGTAGATAAATTGAATGAATTCTATGACTTTTTGGTTTATATAGCAGCGAGAACTTCACAGGAACTGAATTACAGTGAGATCTCCAAGGAACTTAGTATTTCTGTCCCAACCGTCAAAGCGTGGATAACAATCCTTGAGCGAAGTGGTATCATCTATATTCTGCATCCGTACTACAACAATATAACGAACCGACTGGTCAAAACACCAAAAATGTACTTTATGGATACTGGCCTCGCTGCTTACCTTTGCAGATGGCCGAATGCTGAAACATTGGAAAATGGTGCAATGGCAGGTGCTTATTTTGAAACATATGTTATTACAGAAATTGTAAAAAGCTACTACAACGCCGGAAAGCGTCCCGACCTTTACTATTATCGCGATATTGATAAAAAGGAAATCGACCTTGTAATCACGATTGGAGACAAGATTTATCCGCTTGAAATTAAGAAATCAAAAAATCCCAAAACACCGGATAAAAACTTTAGTGTTCTCGAAAAATTGAAAATGAAAATTCAGCCCGGAATCATACTGTGTATGACAGATGAGATGATTCCATATAATCGTAATGTGTGGTATTATCCTGTCTCGGCAATTTAAAAGAAATCATGCAAAATTCAGCTATCACGCAAAAAGCACAAGCTTCTTCTATACCAACACAAGCCTATGTTATTAATTCGGATTTATTCCCGTGAACGCCAAATCGTTACTGACTTGTTCCCGTTAACGTGCAAACTGCAAAAAAACAAGGTCTGACATCAAATCGAGGGTATCGAGGCACGTTGAGTGCGTAGTATTGATGTCAAAGGAAAAATAGTAGATATAAGAAAAGTGCCGAAAATTCGGCACTTTTTCTCTTATGTAGGAATGATGAGATTATCGTGGAGTGGATTTTTCCTGTTCTTGGGAATAAGTCCAGTGTCTCTCGGAGATACAGCGCGCTTTGACTTACTAAAAGCACCCGACCTTATGTAGTTGGAGGGAAGAAATCCATGGAAAAAGTGCCAACAATCAACAGAATAATGCACGAACAGAACGGAGTGCTTTTTCACAGAGCGTTTGCCTGTGTGACCGATGTATACGTCTGATGATTCTATTGGGACAGGAGGTGGCAT
>UQXS01000009.1 GCA_900545125.1 uncultured Ruminococcus sp. | reverse complement strand
GATTATTATGAAGTGCTCGGAATCCAGAAAGGAGCCTCCGAGGATGAAATAAAAAAGGCTTATAAGAAAAAGGCCAGAGAATATCATCCCGATCTTCATCCTGATGATCCCTCCTGCGAGGACAAGATGAAGGAGGTCAACGAGGCTTTTGAAGTTCTCAATGACCCGGATAAAAAAGCACGATATGATCAGTTCGGTCATGCCGGCGTTGATCCGAATTACGGCGGAGCTGACGGCGCAGGAGGCTTCGGAGGCGGCTTTGGCGGTTTCGGCGATATGGGCGATATTCTTGAAAATATTTTCGGCGGATTCGGTTTCGGAGGCGGTTCAAACCGCAGTTCGGCATCTGCAAATGCTCCGAAAAGGGGCGCAGATATACAGGAATCCGTTACAATAAGCTTCATGGAAGCCTGCAAAGGCGTCAGCAAAGAAATAAAGATCAATCGGATGTGTACCTGCGATGCCTGCAAGGGAACGGGCGCTCATGAGGGAACAACAGCCGAAGTCTGTCCTGATTGTCACGGCAGAGGATCGGTCAAAACCACTCAGAGAACGCCTTTCGGAGCTATTTCGTCAAGCAAGGTATGTCCGCACTGCAACGGTAAGGGAAAGATCATAAAGAATCCTTGCCCGACTTGTCATGGTATCGGAAGAGTACGGAATCAGAAAACCGTTTCTGTGGATATTCCGGCAGGAATCGGAGACAGGCAGACTATACGTCTTGGCGGACAGGGAGACTGCGGTGTAAACGGCGGCCCTTCGGGAGATCTTCTGCTTAACATAAATGTGAGAAGTCATTCGCTGTTCAAAAGGGACGGATTTGACGTACATTGTGAGATCCCCGTTACTTACGCAGAAGCTGTGCTTGGTGCAGAGATCACCGTGCCGACTATCGACGGCGATGTTAAATATAATATTAGTGAGGGAACGCAGACGGGAACAGTATTCCGGCTGAAAGGCAAGGGAATACAGAAGCTCCAGAGATCAGACAGAGGAAATCAGTACGTCAAGATAAATGTTGAAGTTCCGAAGAATCTGACGAAGAAGCAGAAAGATCTGCTCAAAGCGTTTGAGGAATCCCTGAACGAGAAAAATTACGCTAAGCGGCAGAGCTTTTTTGAAAAATTGAAAAAGAAGTTTGATATCTAATAATAAAAAAATAGAGCAGTTCTTCGGATCTGCCCTATTTTTTTATTTTTTGGGATAAGGCTTTTTTACATTTGTTCTGCCTATCAGATAATCGGTACTTGTATTAAAAATATCAGCGATATGGCTTAATACCTCTATTGGAATACCCCTGATACCTGTCTCGTAGCTTGAATAAGTCCGCCTGTTTATGAATAATTTGTCTGCCATATTTTGCTGAGTTAAATCCATATCTTCCCGAAGATTTTTAATTCTTTCATATATCATCTGAAATCACCTCAAGAAGAGTATACCATGCTTCAATTTGTGCCATTGACATTTGGCTCAAATTGTGGCATAATATAATAAATTAGAATATGAAAGGATTTAATTAACATGACCTGTACAATAATATCAACCGGCGAGGAACTTAACCTTGTCTGTAAAAATGAAAAAGAACCGCCATATCCCGAAATTAAGGCTAAACTCCGTGAAAAAATATGGGAGCTTTACCGTCGGGGATATGATCGGTTCTGGGTGAACTGCGAGTATGGAATACCGCTGTGGTGTGCGGAGATAATTTCAGCGCTTCGTATGTATAACGACATCAGGCTGCATATTGCAATGCCCTATGAAGAACAGTCTACAAACTGGGTGGATGAATTTCGTGACAGATTTTTCAATCTTCATGCTCAGGCAGACAGTGTTGAGATTGTTTCTGCCCGGTATAATGAGAATTGTTATAATCTGGCAGATGAACACATGATAGATAATTCAGATCTGCTTCTTGCGGCAGGAAATGCTGCGGAAGAATGTTACGGAACAGAATATGCCCGAAGCCGTAATATCAGTGTGGAGAAACTTGATGTTTTTCGATGATATGTATAATAAAAACTCCCATGAAATTCAGGGGAGTTTTTTCTGTTATTCAATATTAACGGAAACTTTAAGATCTCTTTTAGCAGCTCCGGCACGCATAATAGTGCGGAGAGCCTTTGCAATTCTGCCCTGTTTGCCGATAACACGTCCCATATCGTCGGGAGCAACAGTCAGGTGAAAGACGATAACGCCTTCTTCATCAGGCTCGTCCTCGATAATCTTAATAGCGGACTTGTCTTCAACGAGTCCTGCTGCGATAGCGTAAAGTAAATCTTTCATAAATAGTCCTCCATGCGTCTTGCGGAACAGAGGCAGAGACATCAGTCTCTCCTCCGCCGTAGAACAGGTAATTAAAGAACGCCCTCATTCTTGAGGATATTCTTTACAGTGTCTGTAGGCTGAGCGCCCTTTTTGATCCAGTCCTTAGCCTTGTCAGCATCAACCTTAACAACTGAAGGATTTTTTGTAGGATCGTAATAACCGATCTCTTCAACGAATCTTCCGTCTCTGGGGTATCTGGAATCAGCAACTACAATACGATAGAAAGGAGCTTTCTTAGCGCCCATTCTTCTGAGTCTGATTTTAACTGCCATTTAATTATTCACCTCCGGAAATAATCTTTAGGCAGACTTTTGCTGCCTGTATATTCAAGCGGAAAACCGCCTTGAAGTCTGTATATGCATCAGAACGACGGCATATTTCCTCCGCCCTTACCCTGCATCTTGTCAAAGTTCATGCCGGCAAGCTGTTTTCTTGCCTTTCGCAGTGACATTTTGTTATTTTTGCCGGTAAACCGTTTCATCATCTGCTGCATCTGTTCAAACTGTCTGAGAAGTCTGTTGACATCTTCAACTTTAGTACCCGAACCTTTGGCGATACGCTTTTTTCGGGATGGATTGATGATAGACGGTTTTTCACGTTCTGCCCTTGTCATCGAGGTGATGATCGCCTCGACCCTGTCAAGCTGTTTTTCGTCGATATCGGCATCTTTGAGCTTGTCGCCCACGCCGGGAAGCATTCCAAGTATTGACTTCATCGAGCCGAGTTTTTTTATCTGCTTCATCTGGTTCAGGAGATCGTCCATATCGAACTTGTTCTCCTTGAATTTTTTGGTAAGCTTTTCGGCTTCTTTCTGGGACATAACGTTTTCTGCCTTTTCAATAAGGGTGAGAACGTCGCCCATACCGAGAATTCGTGATGCCATTCTTTCGGGGTGGAACTGTTCAAAATCGTCAAGTTTTTCGCCCATTCCCACGTATTTGATAGGTTTTCCGGTAACGGACAGAACCGACAGTGCAGCACCGCCTCGTGTATCGGAATCCAGCTTTGACATAAGAACGCTGGTGATGCCGACAGTCTCATCAAAGGATTTGGCAACGTTTACGGCATCCTGACCGGTCATAGCGTCAACAACGAGCATAATCTCGTCAGGCTGGGTGATTTCTTTGATTTTTACAAGCTCTTCCATAAGTTTTTCGTCGATATGGAGACGGCCGGCGGTGTCGATGATAAGGACATCGTGACCGTAATCCTTGGCGTGAGCAAGAGCCTGTTTTGCGATGATAACGGGGTCTATCTGACCCATTTCAAAAACGGGAACGTCAGCTTTCTGACCGACCACCTGAAGCTGATTTATAGCCGCAGGACGGTAGATATCGCAGGCAGCCAGCAGCGGACGGTGTCCCTCTTTTTTCAGGAGTTTAGCAAGCTTGGCGGAATGAGTCGTCTTACCCGAACCCTGTAAGCCGCACATCATAATGACCGTAGGAGGTTTGGAAGAAAAATTTATCCTTGCGTTGCTGTTTCCCATAAGGGAGCAGAGTTCCTCGTTTACTATTTTTATGACCTGCTGTGCAGGAGTCAGACTGGAAAGGACATCTTCGCCTACAGCACGCTCTGTAACTTTTTTAACAAAGTCCTTTACTACCTTGTAGCTTACATCGGCTTCAAGGAGAGCGAGACGGACTTCACGCATAGCCTCCCTGACATCGCTTTCCGAAAGCTTTCCACGTGATTTAAGTTTTTTAAAGACGCCGTTGAGTTTTTCTGAAAGTCCCTCAAATGCCATGCTGTATCTCCTCTTTTTATAATTAATATCAACAACTATTAAGCGGGGACGCTGTCCCCACACCCCTGCCAAAGGGAAGTACATTCCCTTTGGAAACCCATTATTAATTATTATTATTACTCCGTAAAGGAGTAATAATAATAATTATAGTGAATGTCCACAGTGAAAAACTTCTTTTAACATGAGTATAGAAAGCAGAATCGCTTATATTATCAATATT
Organism: uncultured Ruminococcus sp.; assembly: GCA_900545125.1. Taxonomy (GTDB): domain Bacteria; phylum Bacillota; class Clostridia; order Oscillospirales; family Ruminococcaceae; genus Ruminococcus. The sequence goes on along the minus strand of UQXS01000009.1, from coordinate 21,628 downwards.
GCTTTTAAATTATAGTATCTCAAGCCCTTTTTCCACTTCTGCAAGAACGGAGAGCCGGAGACTGTCGTCATTTATATTTTCCGCAAGAGCGGCGATATTTCCGAAGCATTCTTTCATTTTGCCGAGACGGCTGGCGAATCCGAGTTTTTCCTCATAATTGAGGAGAATTGCTTCGGTTCGTTTTATAAGGCTCATAACTGCCTGACGGGTGATACCCATAGGGCTGCCGATTTCCGCAAGAGAAAGATCTTCACAGTAATAAAGCTCCATAACGTTTCGCTGATGTTCGGTGAGCAAGTCGCCGTAGCAGTCAAGGAGCATAACAAATTTAAGTTCCTTAGCCATATCAGACCCTCGTTGGTGTAATCTAAAAATACTTTACACTTATTATACATCATTATTACTGATTTGTCAAGGGATTAAAGCATAAAAAAATCACATGGGATGTGCAGTGATTTTATATCAAACCAACAAATCCGCTTTTACTTTTCAACATATCATCTGCAAGCTGTTGAAAAGTAAGGCTATAAATTTACTTGACTTGAATCTCTTTATATTGTATAATAATATTATGAAAATAATGTCCGCTGGAAGATAAAGACCGGACAGAGCTGAGGAGAGTGTAGCTTATGGCTAAGTTTAAATATATAAAAAAGAACGGCGGCAGTTTTGAGGTAACTCCCGTTTCCAGAGAACAGCTGAATTACAATGATGTAAATATTGCCGGAAACCTGAGCTGCCGTCCGATTTTTCTTTGTCCCCGTATTGAGCGCAGCGGTGCGGCAGTTTATCCTTTCAGGAACGCAAACTGCATGGTTTTAAGCCGATTTCTCCGCCGTCCCATAAACAGGGCACAGTTTTACATGATTATCGCTCAGCTTCTGGAGGCTTATAAAATAGCGGCAGATTCAGGAGCAGATCTGTCTAAGATCTGCCTTGATCCGGACTGCATGACTATCTGTCCCGATAACGGATTTTTAGGTCTTGTATATCAGCCTTTTGCCAATCTCCAGTCGCCGAATACGGGGTTTATGCGCTGTTTCGGACAGTTATGCTCGATGCTGAAATATGCATCGCCGCAGGATCAGGCAGGAATAAACGAATTTATTGCATTTGCCAGCCGTCTGAGTGGTTTTCCTGTCGGCGATATTGAGAATTTTATCAGAAACGTCTCACCTGCCGCATATAACTTTATCGGCGGAAATCTGACTCCCTGCAACAGAGCGTCTGTTCCTCCGGTTCAGCCGATTCCGCCGGAAGTTCCTGCAAACAATACTTTTGAAGATCCGAAAACAGTCGTGAGACATTACGAACAGCCTGAAATTCCTGCCACTGTTCTCAGAAGATCTCCCGTACTTGTAAGACGTTCCAACAACGAGGAAATCGCTGTTGACAAGGAGCAGCTGATTATAGGCAAGGAACGTGCCAAGGTCGATTACTGCGTTACGAACAACCGGACTGTCAGCCGTGTTCACGCTTTTATTTTCCGCAGAGATGACGGATTTTACATAAAAGACAACAATTCCACCAACAGAACTTTTATTAACGGAACTCCCGTACAGCCTATGGCAGAAATTAAAATCAATTTCGGTGATGAGATACGGCTTTCGGACGAAAATTTTGTTTTTACAGAAAAGTGATCCTCAGGAGAACATTAAAATGAATTATACAGTAGCAGCCGAAACGGATATCGGCATTTCAAAAAAGGTAAATCAGGACAGCATATGCGTAAAAAATGCCCGAACAGAAAAGGGCAGAGCAGCTCTTGTTATGATATGCGACGGCATGGGCGGACTGTCAAAAGGGGAGCTTGCAAGCGCAGAGGTCGTCCGCAGCTTTTCCGACTGGTTCGACTGCGAACTTGCATATGAACTGGAAAACTGGAGTTGGAGAGATGCCGGACAGAGCGTTCTCAACAGGCTGAAAAAGCTCAATGCACGCATTATCGGTTACGGACAGCGGAACGGCGTTCAGCTCGGAACTACCGTAACGGGTATTATAGCCGTAAACAATAATATGATGACATTTCATATCGGTGACAGCCGTATTTATAAGCTGTCATACCGGATAAAACAGCTTACGGAAGATCATACCTTTGTGAACAGTGAATTAAAAAAAGGAAACATGACTTCCGAACAGGCAAAGAGAGATCCAAGACGCAATGCGCTTACCCAGTGTATAGGCGTTTCCGGTGATATCACGCCGGAAATAAAATTCGGAACGATCGAAAGCGGTGCTAATTATCTGATATGTTCCGACGGTTTCCGCCATGTTATCACCGAAGAAGAAATATTCGGCGGACTTTCTCCGAAACTTGTCACCACCGGAAGCTCCATGAAAGCGAAACTCAGAGAGCTTATAGAAACAGTCAAAAGCAGAAAGGAACAGGACAATATTTCTGCGGTAATGTTCAGGGCAGAGTATTGACATCAGGTGAACGCAATGACTAAATATGAAATAATGGTTATAGCCGCAGCCGCAGCGGCATTCGTGATAATAAACATCATTATGTGGAGTATTATCGCAATAAAGGAAAAAAGAGCACGAAAGAAAGAATTGAAACAGCAGCGGAAAAATCAGGAAATATCTGCTCCGCCCGTTCGGGAAATACCTGCCGCACCGGCTGCGGAAATAAAAAAAGCTCCTCCTCAGCCTGCCAGGGAAAGACATCGTGTAAAGGATTTCGTAATAATAGACGATATTGTAATAACCCATACAGATGAAAGAATATAGGCATTTCGTTAGTATAGCAGGAGAGCGATGTCTTTCATTTTCTTGCCGATGAGGAGTTTCTTTTTGGACTTACTCCAATAATCCCCATTATCTCTTTACGGGATAATGGGGATTATTGACATTGGGTTTCCAAAGGGGGAATCCCCCTTTGGCTGGGGGTATGGGGTGACTCCCTACAGTGTAGGGAGATGTCACGAAGTGACAGAGGGTACGGGCGACCGTTAGGAGCAGCGTCCCCCCACTTATATTAACGGTATTACTTATTCTTTTTTACTGTACGTTTTTTATTTGATTTGCTTCGGTTTATTCGCAGTTGTTCCTGACGAGCCTTTTTATCTTCAAGGCGTTTATAGGCTTCGGCGTAAAGATACTCCTGAGAATTAAGCGGTTCTTCGCCGTCTTTGCGTTCTGCATGGACATAAGTGCCGTCGCTGTTCATTACACGTGCTTTTACGTTGTCTTTCATGAGCACCGTGAACATATCCCGGATACGTTTTTTCAGTCTTTCGTCCTCAACGGGAGCAGCAACTTCAACACGTCGGATAGTATTTCTGCTCATATAATCCGCAGAGCCTATGTATATCTTCTGCTCTTTTCCCGCCTTGCCGAATATAAATATACGGCTGTGTTCCAGAAAACGTCCCACTATACTGCGGACGGTGATATTTTCCGTATATCCCTCAACACCGGGGATAACGCAGCATATTCCCCTGACTATCAGGTCGATTTTAACTCCTGCCTGCGATGCTTCTGTCAGCTTATTGATTATCACCATATCGCAGAGGGAGTTTATTTTTGCAGCAATATAGCCGTTTCCGCCGTTTTCGGAAATTTTTATCTGTTCGTCCATCATGGTTATTATCTGCGGTCTGAGAGCAAGCGGAGAGACAAGGAGCTTGTTGGTATTTTCAACAAAAGTTCCGTTGATAAGTCCGCTGAATACGGCTTCTGCATCGGCGGCAATTTCACTGTCTGCCGTCAGGAGCATAAGATCGGTGTATATAGCCGAAGTCTTTTCGTTGTAGTTGCCTGTACCGACCTGCGTTACATAATCATAACCGCCGCCGGGAGCCTTCCTTGTAATGAGAAGGAGCTTTGAATGGGCTTTGTAATCCTTCGGACCGTAGATGACTTTTACTCCTGCCTGCTGAAGAACTTTAGACCACTCGATATTATTTGCCTCATCGAATCGGGCACGGAGTTCTATCATAACGAGTACTTCCTTGCCGTTTTCAGCGGCAGTGCAGAGAGCGTCAATAACTTTGCTGTTTCGTGCAAGGCGGTAGAGCGTTATTTTTATGGAAGTGACTTTCGGGTCGGCGGCAGATTCCTGGAGCAGTCTGATGAATGACAGGCTCATTGATTCAAAGGGATAGCTGAGGAGCATATCCTTTGCCTTTATCTGGGCGAACATGGATTTTTTCTCGGACAGCACAGCCGGAACTCTCGGGGAACGTTTTGTATAGTGGAGTTCTTCTCTGCCGTCGAGTTCCTGGAGAGCAAAGAGGAACGACACATCAAGGGGGATGCGTGAGGTAAATACTCGTGAATTTTTGATTTTCAGTTTTTTGCAGATATAGTCAAGGGCGTCGTTGGAGAAATCGTCGGAGATCTCCAGCCGAACCGGAGCAAGTTTTTTTCGTTTTGCCACGAGTTCTTCCATATTGCGGCGGAATTCCTCACCTTTTCCGGTCGCCATGATATCGGCATTGCGTGTAACTCTCACAAGCGCACGGTCGATGACCTTGTAATTTTTGAACATAAGGTGTGCAAAGTGTATTATGACATCTTCGGTAAGAATAAAGCGTTTGCCGCCGTTTCCCAGAGGAATCATGCGTTCTCCGTGGTCATATGATACCGGGATGATGCCAATGGAAATATCTTTTTTGGAGCTGAACTGCACAACGGCGTAGATCTCCTTATTTTTGAGGAACGGGAAAGGCAGGGCATCGTTTACCACGATACCGGAGATAAACGGCTTTATTTCACGTTTGAAGTAAAGTTCCAGAAAGTCATGTTCTTCCTTTGTTGCCGATTCCATTGTTACCTGTTCAAAGCCGTATTGGGCGAGTTCTTCCATATTTTTTCTGTAGGCTTCTTCAACGCCGGGCTGTAATCTTCTTACGGCGGTAAAGATTGCATCGAGCTGCTGAGCGGCGGTCATGTTTGTGCGGCTGTCTTTTTTCTTTTTATCGGTTATGGCTCTGTCGGTGAGAGAGCCTACACGAACCATAAAGAATTCGTCAAGATTGCTCTGATAAATTGCAGAAAACGATATTCTTTCGAGAAGCGGATTATTGGCATCGACAGCTTCTTCGAGAACCCTTTTATTAAATTTCAGCCATGATAATTCACGGTTTTCAAGATATTCCATAATCAGATCTCCTGTCTGTCAGTAGTATTATCTTAATTATATAACTTTTTAGCTGTAATGTCAATAATAATTGAAGATAATTAACATCAAATTTACATCGGGAATCAAGCAGCGTCCCCACGAAAAAGGAACGCCGAAGCGTTCCCTTTTTGTTACTTATTCTGTATATACTTATCCATAGCGGCTGCGGCCTTTTTACCTGCGCCCATTGCAAGTATTACCGTTGCAGCGCCCGTAACGGCATCGCCGCCTGCATATACGCCCTCTTTGGATGTAAGTCCGTCATCATCGGCAATGATTCCGCCCCACTTCTGGGTGTCAAGCCCCTTTGTGGTGGATTTGATAAGCGGATTCGGCGACGTTCCGATCGACATGATAACGCAGTCAGCTTCGATTTCGATAAAAGCTCCCTCTATCGGAACAGGCTTTGCTCTGCCGGAAGCGTCAGGTTCGGAGAGCTTCATCTGCTGACAGACAACGCTCTTTGCCCAGCCGTTTTCGTCTGCCTTTATTTCCACGGGATTCGTCAGGAACTTGAAAACAATTCCCTCTTCCTTTGCGTGCTCGACTTCCTCAGCTCTTGCCGGAAGCTCGTTTTCGGTACGTCTGTATACGATATGTACATCAGCGCCCAGCCTTTTTGCGCATCTTGCGGCGTCCATTGCAACGTTTCCGCCGCCTACGATAACAGCCTTAGTTCCAGCTTTTATAGGTGTAGAGCTGTTCTCCTTGTATGCCTTCATGAGATTTATTCTTGTGAGGAATTCATTTGCAGAATAAACGCCGTTGAGATTTTCACCGGGAATGTTCATAAATCTGGGCAGACCTGCGCCCGATCCGATAAATACCGTCTCGTAGCCCTCGTTCTGCATAAGCTCGTCCACCGAAACGGTTTTTCCGACAACGGTGTTTGTTTCGATATCAACGCCCAGCGCTTTAAGTCCGTCGATCTCTTTCTGAACGATAGATTTGGGCAGTCTGAATTCGGGGATTCCGTATGAAAGAACTCCTCCTGCAACGTGGAGAGCTTCAAAAACAGTGACATCATAGCCTTTTTTTGCCAGATCTCCGGCACAGGCGAGTCCGGACGGGCCGGAACCGATAACGGCTGCCTTATGACCGTTGCTTTCGGGCTTTTCGATCAATGTTTCAGGCTGGGAGTTGTGCCAGTCGGCAACGAAGCGTTCCAGACGACCGATAGCTACCGGTTCGCCCTTGATACCTCTTACGCACTTGCTTTCGCACTGCGTCTCCTGCGGACATACTCTGCCGCAGACAGCCGGAAGCGAGCTTGACTTTGTGATTATTTTATAAGCCTGAGCAAAATTTCCCTCTGCTACCTGAGCAATAAAGGCAGGAATATCTATCTGCACTGGACATCCGCCTGTACATGGCTTGTTTTTGCAGTTGAGACAGCGTTTTGCCTCGTCAATAGCCTGTTCCTCGGTGTAGCCGAGAGCAACTTCGGAGAAGTTTTTATTTCTAACATCCGGCTGCTGAACCGGCATTTCGTTCTTTTTTAATGACATATTAGGCATTTTACTTTACCTCCTGACGGAAAAGATTGCAGGTATCCTCGTGAGCCTTGCGTTCAAACTGCTTGTACATAGCTCCACGAGCCATAGCCTCGTCGAAATCAATAAGATGACCGTCAAATTCCGGGCCGTCAACGCAGGCAAATTTTGTCTGACCGCCGACTGTAAGACGGCATCCGCCGCACATTCCCGTGCCGTCTATCATGATAGGATTCATGGAGGCAACGGTTGGGATCTCGTATTCCTTGGTAAGTCTGCAGACGAATTTCATCATGATGAGAGGGCCTATAGTGATGACACGGTCGTATTTTTCGCCGCTGTCGATAAGCTTTTTGAGGGCATCGGTAACGAGACCCTTTTCTCCTGCCGTTCCGTCGTCGGACATGAGCACGAATTTTGAAGAAGCTGCCTTAAATTCATCTTCGAGAATAACGAGGTCACGGTTTCTGAAACCAACGATTGCGTGTACTTCTACGCCAAGTTCGTGGAGTTTTTTTGCCACGGGATAAGCGATTGCGCATCCTACGCCGCCGCCGACAACAGCAACTTTTTTAAGACCGTCCGTTTCTGTGGCACGTCCGAGGGGGCCGACGAAATCATGGAGACACTGACCCTTTTCAAGTCTGTTGAGTTTTTCCGTTGTAGCGCCGACTATCTGGAAAATAATGGTAACAGTGCCGGCTTCACGGTCGTAGTCGGCTATGGTAAGGGGAATTCTTTCTCCCTCGCTGTCGGTTCTGAGAATAATGAACTGTCCCGGTTCTGCCTTTGCGGCAACTCTGGGGGCGTGGATTTTCATAAGAGTTACAGTCGGATTAAGACTGCTCTTTTCAAGTATTTCAAACATTTTCCGTACCTTCCTGAATTAAATTTGCACATCCGTCGGGAATATCCGATCGCCTTTGACCGTATTCCGGATATACACGTTATTTACCTATCATTATAGCATAATACTGCTGTTTATGTCAAGTAAGAAAAAATAATGGGTTTTACGCTTACTTTTTTTCAATTTTGTGGACAGGTTTGCACGGGTTGCCTACGGCAACATAGCCGGCAGGGATATCGCTGACTACCACGCTTCCGCCGCCGATAACGGCTCCGTCGCCGATAGTAACTCCGGGCATTACGGAAACTCCGCCGCCTATCCAGACGTTGCTGCCGACCTTTATCGGCTTTGCGTATTCAAGACCTGCATTTCTTGATTCAGCGTCAAGAGGATGACCGGCTGTATAGAATCCGCAGTTCGGGCCGATAAATACGTTGTCGCCGAAGATGACCTCTGCGCAGTCAAGGATGACGCAGTTGTGGTTGGCATAAAAATTATCGCCAATTATAATGTTGTATCCGTAGTCGCAGAAAAAATTCGGCTCGATAACGGTATTTTCGCCTTTAAGGGCAATTATTCTGGTCAGAAGTCTGTCACGTTTCTGAAAGTCGTTGTAGATTATATTATTGTATTCCATGCATAGTTTCTTGACATTTATTCTGTCGGCAACAAGTTCTTTGTCATTGCCGTTGTAAAGTTCGCCTGCCTGCTGTTTTTCTTTTTCGGTCATTCTGAACACTCCTTACATCTTGCTGCCCTTGCTGCCTTTTGCTCCGAAGCTGCCGCCCATTGAGAGGATATTCGTCTCAAATGTATAGCTTATTTTTTCGCCCTGTCTGTGGCGTTTGAGAGCAAGCTGTATCATGCGTTCGAGCAGTTCGGGATATTTAACGCCTTTTGGTTCCCAGAGATAGAAAGCAAGAGAGCCGGGTATCGTATTTATTTCGTTGATATAGATTTTCTGAGATGCCTTGTCAAGCATGAAGTCTATTCTTGCAACGCCGCAGCATCCGAGATAACGGAAAGCTTCGACAGCTGTTGTGCGCACGGTTTCTTCCTGTTCTGGAGTGATATCGGCAGGAATTTTTCTTTTAAGGGTTGCCATTCCCTTGCTGCCGCCGGATTTTCCGCCGCCGACGTACTTATCCTTGTAGCTGAGGATCTCATCCTGCTGCACGGGTTCTTCACAGACCGAAGCTTCTGCGGATTCGCTGTCGCCGCAGACAGCGCAGTTGATCTCCTTGAGCTGCACAACTGCCGGTTCAATGAGAATTCTGTCTGCAAATTCAAATGCTTCTTCAACGGATTTTTCCAGTCCACTGCGGTCTGAAGCCTTTGAGATTCCCACACTTGACCCCAGATTTATAGGCTTGACAATAACGGGATAGCTGAATTTTTCCTCCACCTGAGATATGATATCGTCCATTTTGTCCATATCAAACGAGGAGAAGCGGCAGCAGTCAAGGACGGGGAATCCTGCATCTTTGAGGAGAATTTTCATAACGAATTTATCCATGCCGACTGCCGAGGAAAGAACGTCGCAGCCCACATACGGGAGATCGAGCGTCTGCAAATATCCCTGCAAAGCGCCGTCCTCAACGTTCGTTCCGTGAACTATGGGGAAAGCCGCATCCACTTCTGATATGACATTTGAGCCGAATTTCTTCATTTTCTGACGGATAAGCCAGACTTTTCCCTCACTTCTTACGAAAACGCATTCAGTGCATTCTTTGAGGAGCGCAGGAATATCCTTGAACGAGTTTATATCCATGAGCTTTTCACCGGTGTAGAATTCGCTGCTCTTTGTCATGTAAACGGGGATGATATTGTATTTTTCCTTGTTCATGCTTGCCATAGCCTGAACTGCCGAGATTACGGATACTTCATGTTCGACGCTCTTTCCGCCGAATAAAACTGCAAGATTGATCTTCATATGTATTTTCTCCTTTTATCAATAATTATCGGGAAGATCGTTTTCCAGCAGGACGATCTTCTTTTTGTCTGTCTGATATGCACGAACCTTGTCAAGAGCTTCTCCCAGAGAATCGGCTGCATATACCTTATCCATATCGTATCCGGCAGATTTAATACCGTTGTAAATGGGTTCTGTCTGATGTTTTCCGACCAGAACGATATAATCGCAGACGGCGGCAGCCTCCTGTCCGAACTCAAAGTTGAGTTCTTCCTGCTTTGCTCCGAGTTCTACCATTCCCGGAGTGACAAGGATCTTGCAGGCATCGAAAAGTCCCAGGACATCAAGCGCAGCACGGCAGCCGCTGGGATTTGAATTGTAGGCATCGTCAATGAATGTCATATCGCCGTCTCTGTCAAGAAGCTGAAGTCTGTGCGGAACGGCAGCTATCCTCTTTACAGGCAGAATCAGCTTTTCAAGGGGGATTCCCGTTCCGTGGGCATAGGCGATAGCTCCGACTACGTTCTGTACGCTGTGTTCGCCGAGGAGCTTCATGGAGAAGCGGCAGCTTTCACCGCCGGGAGCTGTCATGGTGAATTCCGTGCCCTTGCCGGAAACGGAGATATCCGATGCACGATAATCGCATCCTTCCGATGTTCCGTAGAGTATTGCATTCCTGTACTTGGGAGCACGACTGCGGATAAGCTCGTTGTCGCCGTTGAGATATATCTTTCCGCCTGCCGCCTGAACGCTGTCCGCAAGTTCAAATTTAGTATTCAGGATATTGTCGATTGAACCGAAAGTCTCTAAATGCTGTTCGCCTACAGATGTAATAATTCCGTCATGGGGATGAGCTATTTCGCATAGTTCCTTTATTTCATGGACACGCCGTGCGCCCATTTCGCAGATAAAATATTCATGAGTGGCTTTGAGATGCTGTCTTATGGTAATGGTAACACCCATGGGAGTATTAAAGCTTTCGGGAGTTTTCAGGGTTTCGTACTGAGAACCAAGAAGCTCGCTGAGATAGAATTTCATGGATGTTTTGCCGTAGCTTCCGGTGATTCCTACCTTGTGCAGGGAGGGCATTTCGCTCAGGATTCTCTTTGCATCGTTGATATACCACTTCTGGATCGCTTTTTCTATCGGTTTATTTATAAGATTGGAAAGCGGTACAAGCAGCGGAGTGAGATAAAGTCCGGAATTTATAAATATATACAGCCACGGGGAACGGAATTCTCCACGCCATATAAACGAATTTACGCCGATTATCAGTCCCTCAAGTATCCAGAATGTTGTGAGCATTCTTTTAACTCTTGCCGTATATTTAAGAGGCTTTTTAAACTTCTTCCCCGGTTTGTTGGCAATAGAAAAACAAAGGTTGAACGCCGTGAATCCAATAAGCACAGGCAGAGCTGCTCCTGTTGCAAGCATGATAAACTGCAATGCAAACAGAACGGCAGGGAAAATATAACGCTTGTAATTTTTCTTCATCCACCATGAATGCTCCGGAGTTTTGTAGCCGTTGAGCTGGAGCATATGAAATTCCCTGAGAGAAAAGAAAAGTATTCCGGCAAGAGCTGCCGCCGTATAAACGCAGAATATAGCGATATTCATAAATCAGTCTCCGATCTTCAAAAAGGAGCACATTACACGGTTAAAGGTGTACTGCTGCTCTAAGAATGAATAGTGTCCGGCGTTTTCGAGCTTTACAAGTCCGGCGTCGGGGATGAGTTTCTCCATTTTTTCGCCGTCCGAAAGCGGAGTAGCCGTATCGTTTACGCCCCACACGAGAAGTGCCGGGCACTTGATATTGGGCAGAAGAGGCTCTAAATCCTCGTTTACCGTCTTGACCAGAACCTGTCTCATAAGCGGAGAGGCGGCGGCGTAGTCGGCGCTTCCGTACTTCACACGGAGCTTTTCAAGAGCGTCGGGAGCTATCTTCTGTGCGAGTTTTGTTGAAAGAACTGCCTTGCCGATTTTATATTTCCGTGTTTTCCAGCTTTTTTTGCCTGATTTCGGCGGCATTATTCCTGCACTGTCAACCAGTATCACCTTTGATATCCCAAACGGCAGTTCTTTGCGGCTGTTCAGTTTGATTATCACACGTCCGCCGAATGAATGTCCCAGAAGAATGACTTTATCGGCATTGTAGTCTTTCAGAAAATCAATGACGAAATCGGCGTAGTCATCCACGCACCAAGCCGAGGGAGGTTCCTGACTTCCGCCGAAGCCGGGCATATCCATAGTGACAACGTGATATTTCTGCGAGAGAAGTTCTATAAGATTGGCAAAAAGCTTTATATTGCTTCCCCAGCCGTGAAGCAGCACGATGAGATCTCCCGTGCCTTTGTCCTCGTAATTTATCTTTATTCCGTTTACTGTTTTGTTCAATTTCATTATCTCCATACGGTTATTTATGGCGATGTATATGCCATATGTATATTTTATGCAGCTTATGTGCCGTTACATACATATTCATTATATCACGGCAGGAAGTTAATGTCAATGATTTGTACTTGATTTCCCGGCAACAGCATTTATTTTTTTATTGTTAATTAAGGGGACGGTCCCCTTAAACCCCTGCCAAAGGGGAGTACACGCCAAACTGGCGCCCGTCCCCTCTGTCACTTCGTGACATCTCCCCACACTGTGGGGAGTCACCCTTTGGCAGAGGTCTAAGGGGACAGCGTCCCCTTATTTAACATCAAAAAAGTAAATGCTGTTGCCGTGAAAAAAGAGCGGTTTACAGCCGCTCTTTTCAATATACTTTAACTGAAATTATGGCTCTGTTTAAGAACCATATCCTTGACTTTCATAAGCGATGCAGTAGTGCTCCGCTCGTTTTCCGAAAGCTTCATGGTGATATACTTTATCGTTTCCTCGTAGTCGGGAATCATGATATGCTCAAGAGCATTTACACGGCGGCGTGTCTTTTCGATCTCATCCGCCATAAGCTGACAGGATTTTTCAACTTCCGCAAGACGCATCATCTTTGGAAAAACACTGCTCAAAGCCGCAACAGCTCCGTCCAGATCAATTGAAGTAAACGCCGTACCGTAAGAATAAATACCGTTTTCGTTGTCTATGCGATATTTCGGTTTGAATACCGGAATTATAACGCTCATGACATTCTTTTCTTCAACATCAAGCTCTATCTCCTGCTTCGGAAGCATCAGTGCCGTTTCCAGCACCTCCCTCTGCATTACAGAACCTGCTACTGCCATATATCGGTTTGCTTCGGAGATCGCTGCTTCAACTTCTACTCTGAGCTGTCGGTTTTCCTTTATCATATTCATAAACTGCCGCATCAGTTCATCACGCTTATCTTTCAGCAGCTTATGACCTCTTCTGGCGGATTCCAGCTTCTTTTTCAGCTTTGAAAGCTCCATTCTGGTGGGATTAACGTTTAATCTTGCCAATCATTCCACCTCAATCCTGATTATCGTAATATTTAACAAGATATTCTTCCCTGATACGTCTCAGTTCGCTTCTTGGCAGAAGTCTGAGCAGTTCCCAGCCGATCGAGAGAGTTTCTTCGATGCTCCTGTTATTGTCGAATCCCTGAGAAACGTAGCGGCGTTCAAATTCATCGGCAAACTTCGCATATATAAGATCTGTCGGCGTAAGAGCCGCCTCGCCCAGAACTACCATAAGTTCCTTGGCATCCTTTCCACGTGCGTATGCGGAAAAAAGCTGATTCATGGTGTCGGAATGATCTTTCCTTGTCTTTCCCTCGCCGATTCCCTTGTCTTTAAGACGTGAAAGTGACGGCAGAACATCAACAGGCGGATTGATTCCTTTGCGGTAAAGCTCACGTGAAAGAATTATCTGTCCCTCGGTGATATATCCCGTAAGATCGGGAATAGGGTGAGTTTTATCATCTTCGGGCATGGTGAGAATCGGTATCATTGTGATGCTTCCGTCCTTGCCGTCCTGACGTCCTGCACGCTCGTATATAGAAGCAAGATCGGTATACATATAGCCCGGATATCCTCTTCGTCCGGGAACTTCCTTACGTGCGGCAGATACTTCACGGAGAGCGTCTGCATAGTTGGTTATATCCGTAAGAATAACCAAAACGTGCATTCCCTTTTCAAAAGCAAGATATTCTGCTGCCGTCAGAGCCATTTTCGGAGTTGCAAGACGTTCGATAGCTGAATCGTTTGCCAGATTGACAAAAAGTACGGTACGGTCAAGAGCACCTGTGCTGCGGAAGCTCTGAACAAAATATTCAGACTCCTCAAAAGTGATTCCCATTGCCGCAAAAACAACGGCAAACTGCTCATCCTTGCCGAGAACACGTGCCTGACGTGCTATCTGTGCCGCAAACTGGGCGTGCGGAAGTCCGCTTGCCGAGAAAATAGGCAGCTTCTGACCTCTTACAAGGGTATTGAGTCCGTCAATGGCAGATACACCCGTCTGAATAAACTCCTGCGGATATTTACGTGCGACCGGATTCATCGGCAGACCGTTTACGTCCATACGCATTTCCGGTATTATCTCAGGGCCGCCGTCGATAGGATGTCCCATGCCGTCAAAAACTCTTCCGAGCATATCCTCCGAAACTCCCAGTTCCATCTGATGACCGGAAAAAACAACGCTGCTGTCTTTCAGATTTATTCCGGCGGAATTCTCAAAAAGCTGTACAAGAGCATTGCTTCCGTCTATCTCCAGAACACGGCATCTTCTCTTTTCACCGTTTGTAAGGCGTATTTCAGCCAGTTCGCCGTAGGAAACATTTTCAACATCCTTTACAAGGAGCAAAGGCCCTGCGGCTTCTTCAATAGTTCTGTATTCTCTGGGCATTATGCCTCCTCCTTTCTCAGCAGTTCATCAAGCTGTCCGGATATTTCAACAGAGATCCTGCCGAATTCCTCATCAGTATCTTCCTCTTTAACGTACTTGAAGCGTCCTATCTTCTCACGGACGGCAAGTTCTGACACAGCTTCGATATCAGCGCCTTTTCTTACGGCTTCCGCTGCCTCGTCATTAAAGTTAAGGATCAGCTTCATCATGTAAAGCTGTTTTTTCAGACTTGTATAGGTATCTACCTCATGGAAAGCAAGCTGATGAAGAAAATCTTCACGTATCGAACGTGCCGTCTCCATTTTCAGACGATCTTCGGCTGAAAGCGCATCCATACCGATAAGTTTTACGATTTCTTTAAGTTCGGCTTCATCGTGAAGTATCTCCATGAATCTTGCACGATTTTTCATCCAGTCCACGGAAACATTATTGTTGTACCAATCTGCCAGCGAATCGGCATAAAGCGAATAGCTCGTCAGCCAGTTGATAGCCGGAAAATGACGCTGATAAGCCAGATTTGAGTCAAGTCCCCAGAATACCTTTACGATACGCAGAGTTGCCTGAGAAACAGGTTCGGAGATATCTCCGCCGGGAGGAGAAACAGCTCCGATAACAGACAATGCACCCTCTCTGCCCTGAGTTCCGTTGGAAATAACACGTCCGGCACGCTCGTAGAACTGTGCAAGACGGCTTCCAAGATAAGCAGGATATCCCTCATCGCCCGGCATTTCCTCCAGACGTCCCGACATTTCACGCAGAGCCTCAGCCCATCTTGAAGTTGAATCAGCCATGAGAGCCACCGAATAGCCCATATCACGGTAATATTCTGCAATCGTGATTCCCGTATATACTGACGCTTCACGGGCGGCAACAGGCATATCGGAAGTATTTGCAATAAGAACCGTGCGCTCCATAAGTGATTTTCCGGTGTTCGGGTCAATAAGTTCAGGGAACTCGTTAAGAACATCAGTCATTTCGTTTCCACGTTCGCCGCATCCGATATACACAATGATATCGGCAGCAGCCCATTTTGCAAGCTGATGCTGTGTCACGGTCTTTCCGCTTCCGAAAGGCCCGGGAATCGCCGCAACTCCTCCCTTTGCGATTGGAAACAGACAGTCAACCACACGCTGTCCCGTCACAAGAGGCATATCCGGCGAAAGCTTTTTCTTGTACGGTCTGCCACGGCGGACAGGCCATTTCTGGATAAGGGACAATTCCTTGCTGCCCTTTTCCGTTTCGATAATACAAACAATATCATCGGCATGGAAACTGCCGGATTCTATCTTCTTTACCTTTCCCCTGATGCCGTTCGGAACCATGATTTTATGAAGAACAATATCCGTCTCCGGAACCGTTCCGATAATATCTCCGCCCTCAACGGTATCACCGACGCTGACGGCGGGAGTAAATTCCCAGACAGGTTCTCTTTTCAGCGACGGTACTTCAACACCTCTCTGGAGATTGTTTCCGCAGACTTTTCTTATATCGTCAAGCGGACGCTGTATGCCGTCAAAAATACTGCCGATAAGTCCTGGGCCAAGCTCAACGCTCATAGGTTCTCCGGTCGATTCAACGGCTTCTCCCGTACCGAGACCTGCCGTTTCCTCGTACACCTGTATTGAAGCACGATCTCCATGCATTTCGATTATTTCACCGATAAGACGCTTGCTGCTTACACGTACAACGTCAAACATATTGGCATCTCTCATTCCCTCTGCAACAACAAGAGGACCCGAAATTTTTACTACTGTTCCTGTGCTGCTCATTAAATCTATACACCCCTTCTTGTACATATTTCCATTAATTAAGGATATCACTGCCGACTGCCTTTTCAACTGCTTCATGGAGCGATCTCATTCCGTCTCCCGTGTTTCCGTCAACGGCAGGAATGAGAACTATCGCCGGAAGCCGGCTGCTTCTGTATTTTTCAATAGTATCCCCCACAAGAGCCGCAGCAGGCTCTGTAATGAAAATCACTGCAAAATTACTTGCCGCAAGCTTTGATATAAGTTTTTTTACTTTTGCCGGATCTGTCTCACGAAACACCGAAAGTCCCAGTGCGGCATAACCCGAAACACTTGCGCTGTCACCTATAACTGCCGCTTTATACATAGAGCTTACGCATCCTTTCCGTGATTGTTTCCCTGTCTGCTCCGTATTCCCGGCATACTGTCAGAATGCGGATATTCTTGATCTCTGCTTCCTTTGCGATAAAATAAGCCGCCAGCGGTTCAAATCCGAACGCCTGAAGCCGTGCGCTTTCTGCGTGTTCCATTATCATATCATCGCATCTTTTTTCAAACTGTGCCGGCGATTCTTTCAGCAAAGCTCCCAACTCGCCGTAAACCGTGCTGTCAAGAAAAGTAAACAGAGAATCCGTTCCCGACTGAGCAGCCCTTACAAGTGATTCTTTGTCAAGTTCGCTGCTTCCGCATACGGCTGTTTCAAGAAACGAATGCGATTTTCCCATAAGGCTGCATCTGTAGGCTGTCTTGATGTCAGCACAAACAGTCGTAAGCTGTGCATATCTTATCATAAAACTGCTGCCTGTTTTTTCTGCTGCATCCTGCATAGCTTTCAGGGCAGCCGCATCAATAAGCGTATCGGAGAGCTGTCCGTCAAGCGTTTCAGTCAGGAGTTCATAAGCCTTAGCTGCTGTTTCCCTCATATATTCCGGAAGATCATCATACGACTTTGACGAAATCGTTCCGGTCAGACCGTCAAGATCAAGATTTGTAGGTTCGATATAATACTGCGACGCATCCCTGTTGGACAAAAGAGCTTTAAGCGCCGCCTTGAAATTGTGAAAATCGTTTCTGTAGAGAAGAATTTTCAGCTCTTTACATCCGGGAGCAAAATCACAAAGCATATCCCAGATCTGAGAAAGAGTCTGTTGTTCTCCGCTTTTTGATGAGATCAGCGCACTGAAATCAAAAGCCGATCCTGCATTTATAAGCTGTTCTATGTCATTGTGAGTCAGCAGACTGCTTTCCATAGCTTTTACAGCCGCAACTGCGCTGGCGTATTCCGTGCTGCTCATTTCACACCACCTGCCCGAATAAAGCTCTGGCTGCCGTATCTCTGACCTCATCCTTTTCAGCCTCAATTATAGCGTAAAATCCGCAGTTTTCGGACACAAGTCCGTATTTCAGAATAAAGCCGTCGGATATATCAGCCGGATCAGGTGAGATACGGACAGTTCCGCCTGCTTTTTTGGCTAACTGATCTAATCTTTTTCCGAAATCGGCAGGAATCCTTCCCAGATCTTTTTTTCCGAAAAATATCTCGCCGTTTCCCTGTCTCATATGCATTCCGGCAAGCCTTTCTACCAGGCTGAAATACTGATCGTCCGGCAGTGCATTAAGTTTGCGGACAACATTTTCGATAACCGAGTCGATCATCCCGACCTTTTCGGCAAGTATCTTTCTTTTGACAGCAGCATCTGCCGAGGAACAGGCATTTTCAAAGTCACGCTCATGCTGGAATCTGGCTTTTTTCATGTAATCATCATACGCCTTCTGCGCTTTTTCATCGGCTTCAGCCTGGATCTCTCCTGCCATAGCCTGCGCAGAACTGATTATTCTGTCCTCATCCTGCTTCTGCTGTGTCTCAATAATGTTTAAAATCTCGTCAAGTCCGGACATTTTCTAACCTCCGTTTTAACCTATCTGAATATTGTAAATGAGAAGAATAGAGATAAGAAGTGCAAGAATTGCATATGTTTCTACCATAGCTGCCATGATAATTCCCTTACCGCTGTGATCGGGTTTCTTTGCAACAATGCCTACTCCGGCAGCGGCTGCCCTGCCCTGTGCGATGCCGGAGAAAAGTCCTACAATTGCAATTGGCAGACAAGCGCCGAGATACATAAGTCCCTGTGCGGTAGTCAAAGCCTGAGCACTTCCGCCGATAACGCCTATTCTTGTGAGAAGAAGAATGGCGGTAAGAAGTCCGTAAAGTCCCTGTGTACCGGGAAGAAGCTGAAGAATCAGCACCTTGCTGAATTTATTCGGATCAACAGAAACAACGCCGGCAGCTGCCTCACCAACGAGTCCGACTCCCTTTGCCGATCCGATTCCTGCAAAAAGTGCAGCGCAGGCTGCTCCTATGATTGCCAATGCAAGTCCTAAACTATTCATTTGAATTTTCCTCCTTGAATTTAATATATTTTGTATTTACTGCCAGCGGACTGAATTCTCTTCCGCCGCCGGTATAGAATTTCGAGAAAAGTTCTACAAACTGTAATCTGTCTGTATGAACATAAGCGCCTAAAAGATTTATCGCAAGATTTGCGGTATGTCCCACTATGAACACCACAACGAGCAGAACGGTTTTTATCACCATATTCTGCGGCATAGTTCCTATCAGATTTATAACTCCCGCAATGCTTCCGGTCGCAAGTCCCAGTGCAAGAAGTCTGGAATATGACAAAATATCACTGAGATAACCGGTCGCCGTATTATACAAAGCGTAAAGTCCTCCGAAAAACTTTCCAAGAACCGACTTTGAACTTCTTCCAGAAGTCAGCACCAAAAGTACAACTCCTGCAATAAGCATATATGTGCCTATGGTCTTGAGTATTGCAGGAACGCTGGTGAGAATTCCGGCTGCAAGAGGTGCAACGCCCAGAATCGTCAGATAGATCGGTACTGTGTCCATGAATGCGTCAAGCTTTCTGCCTTCGTTCCATGCCATTTTAAACGATACAGCCACGCCCAGGAAAAGATGAAGTATTCCCAGAGCGAAAGAATAGAGCAGCAACTTGATAGGATCATCCAAAGGCTGAAACCAGAGTGCAATGCTTCCGATTTCTTTGTGGAAGAATTCACGTCCCACCACCTGTACTATATCACCAAACCAGCTTCCGAACAGAGCTCCCCAGATTATAGTGGATATACCGCAGTTGCGAAACATGGTGAGAGTTTTTTTCATAGCTGATTCGAGATTAAATTTTTTAAGTGCGATAGTCGTTCCTATTACCATAACCACTCCGTAGCCCGCATCGGAAAGCATCATTCCGAAAAAGAGATAGTAGAAGAACGACATTACCGGAGTAGGGTCAACATCCTTTTTCGAGGGCATTGCGTACATTTTTGTTATCCCCTCCACCGGAGCAGAAAATCTGCTGTTTTCCAGCAGAACAGGCACTTCCTCATCTTCTTCCGGTTCAGAGTACTCAACTACCGCCGTATATTTCTTCTCGATCTCCTTTTTCAGCGGATCGGCATATTTCTGCGGTATATAGCCTGTCAATACAAATGTCTTTTCCGTGAATCCGAGTTTATTCAGCGCTTCGTATTTATCCATGCGCATTTGCAGATAATCCACGACAAATTTAAGTTTTTTGCGGTTTTCAGAAAGTTCAGTTATCCTTTGAACAGACATTTCCATAGAATCTTTCAGCCGTGTTTTTTCCTCGCTGCATAAATTTATCAATTCCACCGGAGTCTTGCTGTCCTGTTCCTGAACAGGCACAAAAGAAAGACTTCGCAGTTGATCTGAAATTGCATCCGCATCTGTTTTCGGACACAGAATAAAAAGATTTGTCTGCTCTCTGGCGGAAAATACCACCTCAGCAATGCAGGGAGAATCAAGTTTTTCTTCCATCTGACCGGAAGTAATTTCGTAGGGAACACTGCCGATAAAAGCAGTTGTTGAAGCAGTTCCCTTGAAGTTAATGGGAACATCCAGTCCTACCCATTGCTTAAGAATATCAGTTCTGATTTCCAATTGAGCACCTATGCTCTCACATTCAGTGATATTCCGGCTGCATCTGAGTATCTCCGAAGCGGCATTCATTATGCTTTCCAATCCCATCGCCGCTCTGCCAAAATCATCTACAGAAACTTCCGTCCTGCCGCTGAACATATCGGTTACGGATGTTTTTTCGGGCGCATATTTGTCCAGAACATCCAAAGCCTGTGCCGCCGTACTGCGAAATTTTTCAAATTCCCCCAAAACTGCCGCTACATTTGTTTTGGAAAGTTCATCATCGGTATTCTCCGATAATTCTACAATTCCACGCCGCTGCAGAAGCTCTATTATCTTTTTGCTGTCTGTCAATAAGGCGATCAGTTCTATTTTCTGCATTTTCAGCTTCGCCATATTTTGCATCAACTCCTTGTATGGGCGATATTATCAGAAGAACCGTGAGATCACCGCATCTACCGCTTTATCCATATTCTGCTCTGCGGTTCTGCGCAGTTCTTCTGTCCTTTGTCTGCATTCTTCTTCGACCTTCTGATTATATCTTTTCAGCCGTTCGTCGTATCCACTCTTTATACGGGCAGATTCAGCAGCAGCCTCGCTCAGTTTTTTCTGTATCGTAAGTACAGACTTTCCCTGCGCATCGTTTATTATCTCCTCTTTTCGCTTCTTTGCTTCCGAGATTATTCGTCCCGATCCCGATTCTGCGGCGAGGATCTTTTTTACTGCTTCAGATGCCATTTTATCCCTCCTTCCCCGTATTGTATTCAATATTTTACCATATATCCCCAAATGTTTCAATAGACAAATTTTTAGCAATGTCTGATTCGGGCATCCAGAATTGAATAAACGCAAAGGGAGCCATCCCTACAGACAGCTCCCTTTTGAACTATATTCAACTACAATTATTATTATACATCTTTTTGCCGGGTTTGTCAAGCAGATTTTATAAAATTATTATCCCCCCCGGAAATAACAATATTCATCATAAAATCTGTCATGAATTTTCTTCATCATCCGGCTTTACAACGGTAATTCCCAGAACATCAAGACTCTCATCATCTACTGATGAAGGACATTCAGACATCAGTTCGCTGGCATTCTGAACCTTCGGAAACGCCGTAACATCCTTGAGACTGTCAGCTTTGCACATTATCATTGCAAGTCGGTCAAGACCGATTCCCATACCTCCATGAGGCGGAGAAGCATAACGGTATGCATCTACCAAAAAGCCAAATTTTGCCTGTATTTCATCATCTGTCATTCCAAGTGCCTCAAACATTTTCTGCTGAAGTTCAAAGTCTGTAATACGCATAGATCCGCTGGAAAGCTCTGTTCCATTGAGAACAAGATCCCATGATTTAGCACGTACATTGGCAGGATCACTGTCAAGATATTCCAGACATTCTTCCATAGGCATAGTGAAAGGATGATGTGCAGCCACCCATGTATCATTTTCGTCGTCATGCTCAAAGAAAGGCATTTCAGTGATCCACAGGAAATTATAAGTATTCTCCGGAATGACGTCAAGGCGCTTTCCGCAGATAAGATCAGAGAGGTTATGCAGCCAACGGGCTACGAGCTTAAAGACATAACAAGCGAGCCTTACGAGAAAAAGGGCTTATTCTCAAGAAAGTAAGCCGGAAAAACAAAGATTATGTGCCACAGCGTCTCACTGTGGCACATTTTTTATATGTATTTTACACAAAAAAACGAAAAACTCTTGCTTA
>UQXS01000008.1 GCA_900545125.1 uncultured Ruminococcus sp. | reverse complement strand
ATGCTTATAAAATTCTCAAAAGTAATCTTGGCGACATGATACATCAATTGAAGGTTGGTATGCAGATTGAACTATAATTTCCAAAAATATTTTCTATTAAACGCTGAAAAAGCTGCTGTTAAACATTAATGCCTATAATATGTTTAATTGCCTAAAAGCAGCCTGTATCACTTAACTCGATTTCCAAAAAATTTTTTTGCAGCCGGAACTTCATATTACGGCACTGCGGAATTTGTGCCTGCCGTATGTCTGTCTTGTATAGAGGGTGCATGACAGCATAGGAAACAGCAGTCTTTACTGACTTTTGAGAGGGGGTCAGCTAAGACTGCTGTTTTTTTATTTCTTTACCGATTTAAGCTTGCGCAGGGTATATCCCTCGTTTACTTTCATAACGCCACGATCTATTGCAAGGGCGTAGTCGGGAACATCCCTTGTGACAGTCGTTCCTGCCGCCGTATAAACAGCCTTTCCGAGTTTTACAGGAGCGATCAGATTAGTATTGCATCCGATAAAGCAGTTGTCACCTATAACGCAGCGGCTCTTCGAGATGCCGTCATAATTTACGGTAGCAGTTCCGCAGCCGATGTTGACTTTTCTTCCCACGTCGCTGTCGCCTATGTAGACAAGATGAGAAATTGCTGTTTTTTCACCGATTTGTGAATTTTTGATTTCCACAAAATCGCCTATTCTTGCGCCGCTTCTGATAAGACTGTCGGGACGGATATGAACGAATGGCCCGATAATTACCCCGCTTTCTATTTCAGAATCGTAAATATGGGAAGTATCGACTTCGACATTGTCTCCTATTTTGCAGTTGGAAATAACGGAATTAGCTCCAAGAATACATCCGCTGCCGATGGTGGTTTTTCCACGGAGGATAGTTCCCGGCAGAATTTGCGTACCCCTGCCTATTTCCACGCTTCTTTCGATGATAACTCCGTCGGTGCAGACGAATTCGACGCCGTTAAGGAGATGCTTTTCAATAACGGCTTTTCTTGCGTAGTCGTTAAGTTCCAGCAGATCTTTCCTGTCATTTGCTCCCCTGATTATTTCCGCATTTTCCGACTTGAAAGCTCCGGCTTTTTTTCCGTCTGCAATGGCAATTGAAATGGTGTCGGTGAGATAATATTCATGCTGTGAGTTATTGCAGTCAAGCCTGCCGAGGAGATCAATAAGATCTTTTGTCCTGAACCAGTATGCACCGGAGTTGACTTCACGTATCAGTTTCTGATCTTCCGATGCATCTTTTTGTTCGACGATACCGCTTATTCCTGAATCCGTGCGTATTATTCTGCCGTACCCGAAAGGATTTTCCAGTTCGGCGGTAATAACTGTAACGGAATTTCCTTGTTCCGTGTGCATTTTCAGCGATGCGCTGATAGTTCCGGCGTCGATAAACGGAGCATCACCGCAGAGAACAAGCGTATTTCCTGTGGGATCTTCTTTCAGGAACGGCACACCCTGCATCACTGCATGACCTGTGCCAAGACGTTCAGCCTGCAGGACGGAAGTATAGCGTCCGCCGAGATATTCGTCGATCATTTCGCCGCAGAATCCCTTTACAACGCAGATATCGGAGATCCTCGATTCTTCGCAGGCGGAGATTACCCATTCGAGCATAGGTTCGCCCAGAACCTTGAAAAGAGGTTTTGGCATATCGGCTTTCATTCGCTTACCTTGTCCGCCGGCAAGTATAATTGCTTTATTCATTATGTATCATACCTTTCTTGATATTGTTAAAGCTATTCATAATTTAATTATTACAAACTTTAACCAAAATTTCAAGTCTTTTTTTAAAAAACTTTTTTGGTTGCAATTTTTTGTATAAAGTGCTATAAAACCAACTAATATTTTTTATCAAATTATATATGGTAATTCTTTCCGAAATGTGTTATAATATATATAACTCGAATCGGAACAGATGATGTATCGGTTCGGTAATGTAAAAAATGGAGGTATACACCAATGGCAAAGAAATATTGTTACCTTTTCTCAGAGGGTGACGCTTCAATGAGAGAGCTTCTCGGCGGTAAGGGCGCTAACCTGGCTGAAATGACCAACATCGGTCTCCCCGTTCCCCAGGGCTTCACTATTACAACAGAAGCTTGTACACAGTACTATGAGGACGGCGGAATCTCAGACGAGATCGTAGCTGAAATCAATGAGTACATTGTTAAAATGGAAGAAATCACAGGCAAGAAGTTCGGCGACAAGGAGAATCCGCTCCTCGTTTCTGTACGTTCAGGCGCTCGTGCTTCAATGCCCGGTATGATGGATACAATTCTTAACCTCGGTCTTAACGAGACTGTTGTTGAGACTATCGCTGAAAAGTCCGGCAATGCACGTTGGGCCTGGGACTGCTACAGAAGATTCATCCAGATGTATTCTGACGTAGTTATGGAAGTTGGTAAGAAGTATTTTGAAGAACTTATCGACGAAATGAAGGCTAAGAAGGGCGTTACTCAGGACGTTGAGCTTAATGCTGACGACCTCAAGGAACTTGCTGCTCAGTTCAAGGCTGAATATAAGGAAAAGATCGGTGCAGATTTCCCTGCTGACCCCAAGGAACAGCTTATGGGTGCTATCAAGGCAGTATTCCGTTCATGGGACAACCCCAGAGCCAACGTTTACAGACGTGACAACGATATTCCTTTCTCATGGGGTACTGCTGTTAACGTTCAGTCAATGGCATTCGGCAACATGGGCGACGACTGCGGTACAGGTGTTGCATTTACACGTGATCCTGCTACAGGCGAAAAGAAGCTCATGGGCGAATTCCTCACAAACGCACAGGGCGAGGACGTAGTTGCCGGTGTTCGTACACCTATGCCTATTGCACAGATGGCTGAAACATTCCCTGAAGCATACGCACAGTTCGTAGAAGTATGCCAGACACTTGAAAATCACTATCACGATATGCAGGACATGGAGTTCACTGTTGAAAACAGAAAGCTCTTCATGCTCCAGACAAGAAACGGTAAGAGAACTGCTCAGGCTGCTCTGAAAATCGCTTGCGACCTCGTTGACGAGGGCATGAAGACTGAAGAAGAAGCTGTTGCAATGATCGACCCCAGAAACCTCGATACACTTCTTCATCCGCAGTTCGACGCTAAGGCTCTCAAGGCTGCTACGCCTATGGGCAAGGGTCTTGGTGCTTCTCCCGGAGCTGCCTGCGGTAAGGTAGTATTTACTGCTGACGATGCTGTTGCATGGGCAGAAAAAGGCGAGAAGGTTGTTCTCGTTCGTCTCGAAACATCACCTGAAGATATCACAGGTATGAAGGCTGCTCAGGGTATCCTTACAGTACGTGGCGGTATGACATCACACGCTGCCGTTGTTGCACGTGGTATGGGTGAGTGCTGCGTTTCCGGATGCGGCGACATCAAGATGGATGAAGCAAACAAGAAGTTTGAACTCGGCGGAAAGACATTCACTGAGGGAGATTATATTTCAATCGACGGTACAACAGGCAACATCTATGACGGAATCATTCCTACAGTTGATGCTCAGATTGCCGGCGAATTCGAGAGAATCATGAACTGGGCTGACAAGTACAGAACTCTCAAGGTAAGAACAAACGCTGATACTCCTGCTGACGCTAAGAAGGCTCGTGAGCTGGGCGCTGAGGGTATTGGTCTCTGCCGTACAGAGCATATGTTCTTTGATCCTGAGAGAATCGCTGCTTTCCGTGAGATGATCTGCTCTGATACAGTTGAGGAAAGAGAAGCTGCTCTTGCTAAGATCGAACCCATGCAGCAGGCTGACTTCGAGGCTCTTTACGAGGCTCTTGAGGGCAACCCTGTTACAATCAGATTCCTTGATCCTCCTCTCCACGAATTCGTTCCTACAGAAGAGGCTGATATTGCTGCTCTTGCTGAGGCACAGGGCAAGTCCGTTGAGGATATCAAGAATATCATTGCCGGTCTCCACGAATTCAACCCCATGATGGGTCACAGAGGATGCCGTCTTGCAGTAACATATCCTGAGATTGCAAAGATGCAGACAGCCGCTATTATCAAGGCTGCTATCAACGTTAAGAAGGCTCATGCTGACTGGAACGTTAAGCCTGAGATCATGATTCCGCTTGTTGGCGACATCAAGGAGTTCAAGTTCGTTAAGAAGGTTGTTGTTGAAACTGCTGATGCTATCATTGCTGAGGCTGGTGCAGATCTCCAGTATGAAGTTGGTACAATGATCGAAATTCCCCGTGCTGCTCTTACAGCTGATGAGATCGCTGCTAACGCTGACTTCTTCTGCTTCGGTACAAATGACCTTACACAGATGACATACGGCTTCTCACGTGACGACGCAGGCAAGTTCCTTGGCGCATACTATGACAAGAAGATCTTCGAGAACGATCCTTTCGCTAAGCTCGATCAGGTCGGCGTAGGTAAGCTTATGGATATGGCTGTTAAGATGGGTAAGGGCGCTAACGATACTCTCCACTGCGGTATCTGCGGTGAGCACGGCGGAGATCCTACTTCCGTTGAGTTCTGCCACAAGATTGGTCTGGACTATGTATCATGCTCACCTTTCCGTGTTCCGATTGCTCGTCTTGCTGCTGCACAGGCTGCAATTGCTAACAAGTAATACGAAAAAGCGATTACGATAATGTGTTTATCTGAATAAAAAATGAGTCCTCACAGTTTCGGCTGTGAGGATTTTTTTGTATGAAAAAGTGGTTTAAGTGGTAGAAGATGTGTCAGCCAAATACATCAAAAACCGCCTGTTACAGCGGTTTTTGATGTATTGCATTAAATTATTCATGGAAGAAATACGGAAGAGCATCGTATACATAATGTCTTACAAATCCCCACCAGTGAGTTAGTCCGGGTGCTTCAAGGAAATACAGATTGCCCTTTGAGAAGTCAGAAGTGAAAGTAAATACGGGCATATTCTTCATTGCGTTTATCTGCGGAACCATATTTCCGTATGCTATATCATCGGTACCTGTTGCGGCAAAGATATATGTGGAATCCTTATACTTGGAATTCTGTACAGCCTGACCAACAGCATCTGCGCCGCCCCAGCAGTGACCGCTGAGAGGCATTACATAGCCAAAGTAGTCAATGTCGTTAATAAGAACATTCCAGGTCGAGCCGCCGCCCATTGAGAAGCCGCCGTATCCACGATGCATTCTTGAAGCTTCAAGATCCGCTGCCGATGCAGACTTGGCATATGTGGAATATTTGCCTTCAACGAAAGGAACGATGCTTTCTTTCATCTCCTTGTAGATAGTTTCAGCAGAACCGCCGCCGCCGCTGAATGTAGGCGTTACGACGATCATCGGCTCAATATCGCCGTTTTCGATCATATGGTCGAGCATATTGTCAAATTTAACATCATCACTGAAAATAGTATTTTCATTTTCTCCGCCGCCGTGCATAAGGTAGAAAATGTTGTACTGTTTGCTTTCATCGTATCCGTAGGGGAGATAAACGTTAAGCTTCTTTGTGCCGTTGATGCCGGTGTATGTTTCGTTTACAACTTTTCCGGCTTTGCTTGACGGGTTAAGGTATGAATCCGGAGCTGCCTTGTACTGGAGATTTGCCTCATATGCAAACGGTTTCTTTTCAGGCTCATCGGGAACTAAAAGCTCTCCCTGGGGGAACTCGGTGATCTCGCCCAGTACATACTGACTGATAAGTACAAGGTCGTTTACAGCAGGTTCGCCGTTACTGTCTGCATCAGCATTGAGAGTAGACTGACCGGCTGCAAAGCCCTTTGTAATACCCATTCTTGCCGCTGCAATATCGAATGAATCAACCACGCCGTCACAATTTACATCGCCTCGGATAATAGCCTTTGAATGACCTGCACCTGCAATGGCAGTACCTTTTGTGGCAGCCACGATATCGTCGATATACAGATCGTTCTGACCGGTACTTGTTTCAACGTAGAGCTGAAGTTCACTTGCGTCTT
Source organism: uncultured Ruminococcus sp. (assembly GCA_900545125.1). Classification (GTDB taxonomy): domain Bacteria; phylum Bacillota; class Clostridia; order Oscillospirales; family Ruminococcaceae; genus Ruminococcus. The sequence goes on along the minus strand of UQXS01000008.1, from coordinate 20,265 downwards.
CCGGAATTTTGTAGTTTCTGTTTGAAAGCTGAACCCAGTTTCCGTTCATTGCAGAGCAGCTTGCAATCTTGTCATAGTATGTTTCACCGTCCGAGCCTTTATACTGGAGCGTGAGATAGAACAGGCTTCTCTTGTTTTGAGTCGGACACATAATGTTTGCGCTGAATGAATATTCCTGTCCGGGAACGAACGTATCAGTGCTGAGAGTTTTTGCTGCGCCGTTCCATGAAGCTTCACGGTTTGTGATGTAAAGTCCCTTGCTGCCCTGATATTTTTCACCGGAGCTTGATGATACTTTTGCCGAGCCTCGTCCGGTCCAATCATTGTCACCGCTTTCAAAAGTATCACGGAAAATTTCTATGCCGCTTATGCCGGTGTTTGTACTGCCGGAAGGTGTAGTAGTTGTTGTCGTTGTAGAGGAAGAGTTTGCAGCCTTGAACTTCCACCAGTCGATATTGAACAGATAGCCTTCTCCGCCTGAAAACCTCAGATAAAGATCGTGTTCGCCCGTTGCTCCCGTAATATTTGTTGTTACCTCTGTCCAGTCCTGCCAGCCATTGGTAGAAGGAATTTCAGCTACACCGACGATAGGGCCAGATGTACTGTCAATGTGAAGTTCAAGAGCACCGCCGTTTGTTGCAGATGCAACACTTGCTGTAAAGGAAGATGCGCCATTACCGAAGTCAACTCCGCTTACCTTTACATAATCGCCGCTTTCGATATTTGCAACGTTCATTCCGCCTGCTGAGCATACTTCAGTCTCGATGCCTGAGCCATAGCTCATTTTTTCAGCTTCATTTCTCACATATGGGTTAACGGGTTCAAGCTGTTCCGGCCCGTCTTCGCTCATATGTATAGTCGGGATTTTTCCGTCACTCTGATATGTGAATTCTTCAACAGCAACAGAACGGTCAAAGCCGCTGCCGCCAGGGAGACGCTGGTTATGATAGAAGAAATAGGAGTGGTTTTTATAGTCGATAACACCGCAGTGATTTGTGAATGCCGCACCTGTCTCGCCTGTTGGCATAATTACTCCCTGATATGTCCAGGGACCTGTGGGTGATGAACTGGTTGAATAGCTGATATTCTCCGGAATACCTCCGGCAGCATAGAGCATATAGTACATATTTCCCCGCTTATAGAACCAGGGACCCTCTGTATACAGAGCACCGGTACGGCTTTCAGAGTCGTTGCTTTTACCGAAGCCGCTGCTCATATCAACTTTCTGTATTTCTCCTGAGTAAGAGATCATATCATTGTTAAGCTTTACATAATAAAGCTGAGGATTACCGAAGTACAGGTATGCCTGCCCGTCGTCGTCAATATAGACAGTGGGGTCGATGTAGTCCCAGTTCGGACCGACAAGCGGCTTTCCGATAGCATCCTTGAAAGGTCCGGTCGGACTGTCTGAAACAGCTACGCCGATAACACGTCCGCCGCCTGCAGCGTTAGAAAGGGGACAGTACATATAAAATTTACCGTTACGTTCAACGCACTGTGTAGCCCATGCAGTGTCTTTTTCGGCATAGGAAAAATCAGTATCAGAAAGAACTGTGCCATGGTGAGTCCAGTTTTTCATATCTGTTGTGGAGTAACACTGCCAGTCGGGCATATAGTAATAATCAGAATTGTCTTTATCGTGGCTGGTGTAGAGGTAGAGTACACCGTCGCTTACCATAGGTGCAGGATCAGCCGTGTAAAGATTTTGCGCCAGTGGATTTTCTGCAGTTGTAACTGCCGGTAATGAACTGCAAAACAGAGAAGCGGCAGATATCGCTGACGCTGTGGCTTTTAGAATTTTTTTCATAATATTTCCCCCCGAATATAACATTTATCAGGCTAAAGCCTGACGTTTCGTATTTTCCAATTCTAATTTATCATATAAATATGAATAAGTCAATAGAAAAAATGAATATCAAGTGGACAAAATGAATATAATTTGTTGATTTGTGTAAAAAAATACTAAAAGTGTGAAGATTATACCATGATAATATGGATAAGGCAACACCACATAAAGCCGTCAGAAAATCCTTGTGCGGTGTTGCCTTAACGCATTGTTTTTGGTGGGATGCGACATTGTACCCTTAGTACGGAAGGTTGAATTGTCCGGCGTGCCAAGAACCGTCACTTTCGATAACGATAGAAAAGGTATCCGTTTTGGAGTAGGCGGCGCTTCCGTCGATATCAGTGCCGCTGTAGTAATTTTCGACAGTGAAGAAGATCTCATCACCGTTGTTTGACTGTATATCCGTGATTTTGGAACCGGTATAGAAAATATCAGCTCCACGTGCGGAGTTCAGGGCATAGACAGAACCGCCGCCGTCGATAAAGATTTCCGATAAATTATTGGGGTAACGCCGGCTGAAGACCTTGTAATAGTCGTTTTCCACGTCGCTGAGAGAAGTGATGCTGCTGTCGGTTATTTTGTAGAAACGCCAGTCGAAATCGGTTTCGATGAAGTCGTCGGGATCGGTTTCATAAGGGCAGCCAACGGTGAAATTCCACTGGGTGGTGCAGGCGGATTCAAAGAGAGCCTGTGCTGCGGCAATAAGGATTTCTTCATCCTTATCATCTGAATTTTCATCAAATACTACAGCTCCGTTGTCATTATAAGAGAAGGAATTGTTTTCCAGAGGATCGGGCTGGACAGTAGTATCTTCCTGAGCAGTAGTATTCCGGGAGCTGTCAGCAGTTCCCGAGGGTGCTGCGGAAGTAGATTTTTCTGACTTTTCCTGTGTTGCTGCCGTAGTTTTGGCGGCAGGATCAAGGGGATCAGGCTGTAGAGTAGACTTTATATCAGATGCAGAATCGGAGGCAGATGTATCCTGTGAATTCCCGCCGGATTTTTCAGACGACTTGCCATTGCTGCATCCTGTAATGGCAAGGGCGGCAGATAGTGCGATAAGAATGGAAAAAATTTTTTTCATAACAGAACTCCTATTCAAGTTAATCATCGTTGAGGACAAAGTCGATAAGACCGTCGCTCACGTTTACAGCGGCGCAGATTATCTGAACCGGCTGTCCGAGAGTGTAAGATACGCCGCTGAATTTTTCGGTAAGAACGGCTGGTTCGGAGTAGTCGTATTCGCCTTCCGGCAGTGTTCTGATATGCACAAGACCCTCGATAGTATTGGGCAGCTGTGCATAGAATCCGAACTCTGTAACGCCGGATATTTTTGCATCGAACACTTCTCCGATATGGCTGCGCATAAATTCGGCTTTGTAGCAGTCTTCGCATTCACGTTCCACGGCGGCGGCTCTTAGTTCTGCTGCGGAAGAGCGTTCAGCAGAGTTGAGAGCGAATCCGGAATAGCGTTTGTCGAGCCATTCGTTTCTGTAACCGGCAAGAACATCGGTTATTATTCTGTGGATAGCAAGGTCGGGATATCTGCGTATAGGCGACGTAAAATGAGCGTAATCCTTGAGCACCAGACCGAAATGACCCAGAGGTTCAACGGAATATTTTGCCTTTGCCATAGACCGCAGAACAAGCATATTTACTGCCTCGAACTTGTCTGTTCCACGGACGCTGTTGAGTATTTCGGCGGCATGGCACGGTTTGAATTCGTTGAAATGTGGATATTCCACGCCCATTTTGGTAAGAGTTTCACGGAGAAGATCAATTTTTTCTTCCGGCGGAGCTTCATGGATACGGTAGACAAAGGGGATCTTTTTTTCGGCAGCCAACCGGGCGGCAGCTTCGTTGGCGGTCAGCATAAATTCTTCTATTATCTGTTCGGATTTTCCTCTTTCACGGGGAATAACGTCAGTGCAGACACCGTTTTCGCCGATAACAAGTCTGCTTTCGGCGGTGTATATTTCAGGAGCTTTTCTCCGTTTCTTTTTAGCGATAAGCAGGTCGGCAAGTTCGTTCATAAGGAAGATATCGTTTCTGACGTGTTCATATTTTCGGCGTATCTCATCGTTTTCGCTGCCGTCGAGAATTGTGTTTATTTCGCTGTATACACCCTTTACACGGGAACGGACGGCGCTTTTGCAGAATCGGCAGGAAACAAGTTCACCGGAACTGTCAAGCTTCATGAACGCAGAAAGTGTAAGTCTGTCCTCACCGGGATTGAGTGAACAAATACCGTTTGAAAGCTCTTTCGGCAGCATAGGAATGACACGGTCGGCAAAATATATGCTTGTTCCACGGCGCATAGCCTCTTTGTCGATAGCGCTGTTTCCCTTGACATAGTGGGAGACATCCGCAATATGAACGCCGAGAATCCAGCCGCCGTCGAATTTTGAAACAGAAACAGCGTCATCCAGATCTTTTGATTCAGCTCCGTCAATGGTGAATATCGTCATATTACGGAGATCCTCACGGTTGTTGAAAGAATAATCCTGTACGCCGCCCTCAGAGATTTTTCTTGCTTCTTTAAGGACATCTTCCGGAAATTCAGTCGGAGCGCCATGATTTATGAGGATAGAAGCCGCACAGGCGGCGGCGGAATCGGAACTGCCGAACACGCCGGTGACCATAACGATATGTTCTGCGTGGCGGCGTCCACGGAAAACGATATCCGTCAGAACCTTGTCGCCGCTGCGGAAGGGAACGCTTTGTTTTTCGTCGATAGTGATGTGATTTTTTGAAGCCGAATCCGGAACAAGGTAGGCTTTTCCGTCAACGATCTCAACGGTTCCGGTAAGCTGGGAGTTTCCGAAGCAGATGATATCTATAACTTCGCCCTCCGGTTCGCCGGAGCGTGAGGGGATAGCGGAGATAAGAACTTTGTCGCCGGGCATAGCGCCGAGCATATATTTGCCGGGGATAAAAAATTCTTTTCCGTCGTTTGTTTCGGCAAAACCGAAAGTTCTGCTAAGGCGTGTTACCGTGCCGCAGACCACGCCGAGACGGGAGCACAATCCGGTTTTCATAGCTTTTTTCATCATGATGACGCCATCGGTGCGCAGTTCGTCAAAAGCCTTTATAAAGTTATCTCTGCCTTGTTTTTTTGTACGGCATTTTGATTCCAGTTCGTTTAACGGCATAAGTTTTTTGTCGTATGCGGATAGGAATGTAACGATTTTCTTTTTATAGCTTTCCGAGGAGCACAGCGATGTAATTTTTTTTGAGACTGACTTCTTTTTAGCCATTTGTAAGAAACCTCCTTTGCTTTTGAACTTATTACTATAATTCCCGTAATGTGTTAAAAAATAAGCCCCATGACCAAAGCCACGGGGCGGAATGATTACTTAGAAGAAATCGGGATTATGTTGATTGCAAGAACAATAATAAACATAATGATTCCAAGAAATCTTGTAATCTTGTTGAGTATCGCTTCTTTGGTTCTGCCCTCGTTTTTGCCGTAGAATGAATCGGAACTTGCTCCTGTCAGAGCGGCTGACATACTGTCCTGAGATTTTTGTTCCTGAGAAAGGCAAAGCACGATAATAAGTGCGCAGAGTACAAGGAGGATAATTCCTCCTACGATTTCAAGTGTCGGCATTGTCATAATAATTAAACCTCCGTTATGGTAGTGCAACAGGAAATCGGCGGCGGCATCTGTCTGAATTTTGGTTAATCAGACAGGATTCAGAGGCAGCCCATCCTGTATGTTTCAATTAACTTTATCATTATATCATATTTTTTTCCCCATTTCAAGAGGAATGTAAGAAAAAGCATAAAATTTTTCTGACGTTAATTTGGTAAGATTGTACAAAACGACGTTAAACGCTATTAAAACAGAATGCCTGTATTGACATTAACGATTGAAAATGGTATTATTATAATAATAGTATGAGCTTGTTAAGGCAACATTACATGACAAAGGCATCAGCTGCCGAATATGCGGCACTGCCTGAAGTTCAAAGCATCAAAAGGAGAAAAAATATGCAGTACGGACACTTTGACCTTGAAAACATGGAATATGTAATTACCAATCCAGCAACTCCCGCCCCGTGGGCAAATTACCTCGGCGATCCGGAATACGGCGCAATGATCTCAAATAATGCCGCAGGCTACAGTTTTGTTAAATCCGGTGCAAACGGAAGAATATCCCGTTTCCGCTTCAATTCGGATATGGCTCTTCCGGGACGTTATATTTACATCCGTGACAATGAAACCAGCGATTACTGGTCGGCTTCATGGCAGCCTGTGGGCAAGCCTCTGGATCAGTACAAATCCGAATGCCGCCACGGTACAGCATATACCGTTATCAGTTCAGAATATGCAGGTATCGGCTCTGAGACAACATATTATGTGCCCTACGGAAGGACATATGAAGTATGGCGTGCTAAGATCACCAATAACAGCGATAAGGAGAGAAAGCTTTCCATTTTCGGTTTTGTGGAGTTCACCAACGAACCCAATTACGAGCAGGATCAGGTAAATCTCCAGTATACACTTTTTATTACACGTACAAGCTTTGAGGACAACAAGGTCATCCAGCATATGAATGAAAATGACGGCGTTGACGAAACAGGCTCAAATCATCGTGAACGTTTTTTCGGAATGGTCGGAGCCGATGTAACTGCCTGCAATGGTTCACTCAGCGATTTTATCGGTCCTTACAGAACATACTCAAATCCTATAGCAGTTGAGAACGGCAAATGCAATAACGCTATGAACTTCAACAGCAATTCCTGCGGCGCACTCCAGTCTGATATTACGCTTAAACCCGGTGAAACAGCGGAACTTATCTATATCATGGGTCAGAAAGACAACGCTCAGGCAACCGCTATTCTGGACGAATACAAGATATCCGGCAGAGTTGATGCCGATATCGCACAGCTCAAAGATTACTGGCATGGTCAGCTTTCTAATTTCAGAGTTGAAACTCCGTCCGCTGAATTCAACAATATGATAAACGTCTGGAACGCTTATCAGTGCTTCATCACATTTATCTGGTCAAGAGCGGCTTCGTTCATTTACTGCGGTCTCAGAAACGGCTACGGATACCGTGATACAGTCCAGGACATTCAGGGAATTATTCACCTTGATCCGGAAATGGCTGCGGAAAAGATCAGATTTATGCTTTCCGCCCAGGTTGACAACGGCGGCGGACTTCCTCTTGTAAAGTTCAATCATAATGCAGGTCATGAGAATACTCCTGACGATCCTGAATACGTAAAGGAGACCGGACATCCATCCTACCGTGCAGACGACGCATTATGGCTCTTCCCGACCATTGTAAAATATATTGGCGAAACCGGAAACAAAGGTTTTCTGGATGAAGTGATCGTTTATGCAAACGGCGGTGATGATACGGTTTACGATCATCTGAAAAATGCTATCCGCTTCTCTATGGAGCGTCTCGGCGATCACGATATGCCTGCGGGACTTCATGCTGACTGGAATGACTGTTTGAGACTTGGTGCAAAAGGTGAGTCAACATTTGTTGCTTTCCAGCTTTACTACGCAATGACAACTATCAAGGAAATGGCAATTTTAAAGAACGATACCGACTATATCGCTTATATTGACGATGTTCAGTGCAAGCTTGCAGAAGCTCTTGAAAAGTGCTGGGACGAGGACAGATTTATCCGTGGCATCCGTGAGGACGGTGTTCTGGTAGGTGCAAAAAAAGATCCCGAAGCAAGTATGTGGCTTAATCCGCAGTCATGGAGCGTTATTTCCAGATTTGCGTCTGAACAGCAGGCAGAAAAGGCTATGAACAGCGTTCATGAGATACTTAACACTCCCTACGGCGCTAAGCTTATGGATCCGCCCTATAAGGAGCACTATTTTGACGGCGCACTCATGCATATTTTCAATGCCGATACAAAAGAAAACGGCGGTATTTTCTCACAGTCGCAGGGCTGGCTGATTCTTGCTGAAGCTCTTCTCGGACACGGAAACCGTGCGTTTGAATACTTTATGGAAAGTTCTCCTGCCGCTATGAACGACAAGGCTGAGATACGTGTTATGGAGCCCTATGTTCACGGCCAGTTTACCGAATCAAAGGCTTCTCCGTTTGAGGGACGTTCTCACGTTCACTGGCTCACCGGTACTGCTTCGACTGTTATGGTCGGATGCGTCGAGGGTATCTGCGGTATGCGGCCTGACGCTGACGGACTGATGATCTCGCCGTCTATTCCGTCAGAATGGGACGGATTTAAGATCGAGAAGAATTTCCGTGGCAAGAAACTCAATATCACGATTGATAATTCCGCTCACGTTGAATCGGGCGTTAAGGAGGTAACTCTCAACGGCACAATGCTGGAGGGTAATTACATCCCGGCTGAAATGCTTGCTGATACCAACGAAATAAAGGTAATTCTCGGATAATTATAATGCAGTTTCAAAGCTGCATACACAAATATAGGGAAGGTGATTTATCATAAGTGAAATTAAATGTCCAAGTTGTGGAAAAGTAATTCCAATTGATGAAGCTGATTTTTCGGCTATTCTGAATCAGGTTCGTACCAGCGAATTTGACAAGGAAATTGAAAAACGTGAGAAGGAATTAAAAAAGAATCTTGAAGAAAAGCACGCTTTGGATATAAAAAGCAGAATCAATGAGGTTGAATCATCCAAAGATAAGGAAATAAGCAGCTTAAAGCAGTCGGTTTCCAATCTCGAACAAAAGATAAAAAGTAATGAAGAAAATCAGAAATTGAAAATTGACGCCGAAATCGCAAAGGCTGTCAAGCCAAAGGATGAAAAGATCAGCGAATTGAGTCTCGAATTAAAAAGAAATATCGTTCAGCATGAGCTTGCTGTCAGAGACGCTGTTGATAAGATCAAAGCCGAACGTGATATACAGAAAGCCGAATATGAAGCTGAATTAAAAAAGCAGCAGGAACTGGTTGAATATTACAAGGACTTCAAAACCAGTCTTTCTACAAAAATGATTGGAGAAAGCCTCGAGCAGCACTGCGAGCAGGAATTCCGGAAGATACAGGGCTATTTTCCGTCTGGTCGTGTAACTTTCGGCAAGGATAATACTGTTGCCGAAAACAGTAAGGGCGACTTTATCTATCGTGAACTTGACGAATACGGCAACGAACTGCTGTCTATCATGTTTGAGATGAAAAACGAAATGGATACTACCAAAACCAAACACAAAAATGAACATTTCCTGAAAGAACTTGACAAGGACAGAAAGACAAAAAACTGCGAATATGCCGTGCTTGTCTCCATGCTGGAGTCGGACAATGAATATTATAATCAGGGCATAACTATCCCGCAGGACGTACATTTTGAAAAGATGTATATCGTCCGCCCACAGTGCTTTCTGACTATAATTTCTATTCTCCGCAACGCCGCCATGAATGTTACCAAATACAAAAAACGTGTGGTTGATCTTGAACAGGAGAATATAGACATCGAGAATTTTGAGAGAAAATTAATTGGTTTTAAAGATGATTTTTTAAAAAGTTTTAATTACGCAAAAAATAATTTAGATGAGGCAATTACAGAAATTGGGAACGTTATAAAAGACCTTGAAAGCGTTAAGGAAAATCTTGAACTTTCAAAAAAGCAGTTTGGGACTGCCAATAAAAAGCTTGATAAAATATCTTTAAAAAAGCTTGCCAAGGATAGTCCGTCGTTGCTTGCAATAACATCAGGTTCTGATAATTAACGAGTATAAAAATCCGCAGTATTCAATAAATACTGCGGATTTTTTATTCCGTGGTGTCCTCAGAGATGGTATCCACCGGAATAGACTGACCGTTTTCGTCATAAAAAACAATATTGTCAATATAAAGATTGGAATCGTTCTCCGAGCCCCAGCGCATTACCAGGAAATTTGCGTCTTTCATGTTTTCATCCCAGCAAATACCGCTGTCGGCAAGCAGAAATTTAAAGCAGGCATGGACAGCCCCTGAGCGTTCACAGTTGTATTCACCGCCCTCAAACTCGGCAAAATCGTACCATGTGCCCTCATCCTCTTCATTTTCCTTGGCGGTCACTGTGCCTCCTCCGGCGCAGATAGTTCCGGGAGCCTTGACTTTATTGCCGTCCTGATTGGTATAGTTTTCGGAAACGGCATCGGCGTAAAGGTCGAATTCGATAGAGCGTACTCTGGCAAGATCTTCCGGGGCGAGAAGCTGAGCCGCATTAATGCTGAGTTTCTGGACTTTTTCTTCGGCAGGAACAGAGAAGTCATCTGTGAATTTCAGCATTTTATTGCCCTCGATTTCGGTTACTGAAAGATCTCCGACCGCCGATTGTTTATCATCGTTAATAATGCTGACAAAGGAAAATAAGCCGTCGTCGAAAGTCACGGCGTTTGGATCACCGCATTCTACCGGAGGAGGCGGAACGGTTTTTTCTTTGTTTTCGGATTTTTTTCCGCATCCGCATAAATAAACGGATAGTATAAAGCAGACTGCCGGCAGGACAGCCGTTATTTTTCCGGTCATCTTTTATCTCCTTCTAAGAGCCTGTGCAGTGAGGTGCTGAACAGGCTTTAAAGTTTCAGAATTATTTTTATTTTATCACAAAAAAATGTTAAAGTAAATACAGATAATGTAAAAAAATCATGAATTGACCTGCCTTGCGTTGTTGAAAATCTCTACAGTTTCCCTCATCATATCAAAGGGGCGGACTTTGGGCGTTATCTTCACCGAAACGTAGGATTTCCCCATGCCGTTGAAAGTTATTCTTCCCTTATAAGCGGCTGAAAGGGCGGCGATCTGTTCTGCCGAAACGTATTCCGTGTAGAAATACATTGAGCCGTTTTTCTGCGATATTTCAGTGATTCCCAGATGAGCAGCCTTGTTTCTCAGCAGAGAAACGTCAATAAGACCCACCACTGATTTCGGCGGATCGCCATAGCGGTCGATAAGCTCATCAAGGAGATCTGTTTTGTCGGCATCTTCGGTAACGGTCATGATTTTTCTGTACACATCAAGCCGCTGATTCAGGCTTGAAATGTACTTTTCCGGAATATGTGCCTCAATTTGTATATCCACCAGACATTCCGGTATTTTTTCGGGCTGTTCTCCTTTTTCCTCTGATATTGCTTCGGACAGCAGGCGGAGGTACATATCATATCCTACAGCTTCCATGTGACCGTGCTGTTTTCCGCTTAGTATACTTCCTGCGCCTCTTATTTCCAGATCACGCAGAGCAATGCGGAATCCGCTGCCGAACTGAGTGAATTCCCTCATGGCGCTGAGACGTTTTGAAGCGATTTCCGTCAGCACCTTGTCACGCTGATACGTAAAATAGGCATATCCACGACGGTTGGAGCGTCCCACACGTCCCCGGAGCTGATAGAGCTGAGACAGTCCGAAACGGTCGGAATCTTCGATTATAAGGGTGTTTACGTTGGGCACATCCACTCCGGTCTCAATAATCGTGGTGCAGACAAGAATGTCGATCTCATGTTCCACCAGCTGTTCCCAGATATCGGACATTTCCTCCTCGTTCATTTTGCCGTGGGCGCAGGCTATTCTTGCATCCGGCAGATATTCGTGCAGCCGTGCGGCGCAGCCCATAATTGTTTCCACCCGGTTGTGGATGTAATAGACCTGACCTCCCCGGCGGAGTTCCCGGACGATTGCCTGTATAACAGAGCCGGTATTGTATTCGATGACATAGGTCTGAACGGGATATCTGTCTTGTGGCGGTTCTTCGATAACGGACATATCACGTATACCGCTCATTGCCATGTTCAGTGTTCGGGGGATAGGCGTAGCGGAGAGCATGAGCACGTCAACTTCGGTGAATGCCTCCTTGAACTTTTCCTTGTGAGCCACACCGAAGCGCTGTTCCTCGTCGATTATTGCAAGTCCGAGATCCTTGAAGACGACGCTTTTCTGTATAATTTTGTGTGTGCCGATGAGTATGTCGATCCTGCCCTGTTTCAGTTTTTTTATAATTTCCTCCTGCTGCTTTGGATTTCTGTAGCGTGACAGGAGTTCTATATTAACGGGGAAATGCTCGAACCGCCGCAGAGCCGTCTGATAGTGCTGATAGGCGAGAACCGTCGTAGGTGCGAGAATAGCGCACTGCTTGCCTGAGAGCACGCATTTCATAGCTGCACGGAGAGCCACTTCTGTTTTTCCGAAGCCCACATCGCCGCAGAGCAGACGTTCCATCGGGCGGGCACGTTCCATATCCGCTTTGATTTCGGCGATTGACTGAAGCTGGTCGTCTGTTTCGGCGTATGGGAAACGATCCTCAAAATCACGCTGTATTTCGTCGTCGGGATAGAAAGCGAATCCCGGACTTTTTTCACGTTTGGCGTATAGTGCGATAAGTTCGTGCGCCATATCCTTTACGGCACTTTTTACTTTGTTTCTGGTTTTCTGCCAGTCGCCGGAGGAGAGCTTGCTGAGTTTTACGCCGGAATTGTCACGTGGGCCGATATATTTAGATACAAGGTCAAGCTGCGTGACGGGGATATAAAGCTTATCCGTTCCGGCGTACTGAATAGTTATGTAGTCTTTTGTAACGCCGTCGAATTCCAGCTTGTTTATGCCCATGAATCTGCCTATTCCGTGGCCTGAATGTACCACAAGGTCGCCTTCGGTGATATCGGATAGACTGCGTATTTCTTCTGCCTTGTTTTTCTTTTTCCGGCTTTTTTTCCGGGAGGAATCCATTGCACGTCCCTGTGTGATAAGAACGGTCTTGTTTTCAGGGTATTCAAAGCCGCCGCCGAAGCTTCCCGTCATAAGGTAAGTTCTGCCGCAGAGGGGGGAGGAATTTTCTTCGTGGATATCGCAGGGAATGCCTTTTTCTTCGAGATCCTGTTTTATTATAGGAAGAGTTTTTTCGCTTCCGGCAGCCAGTATCATGCGGTATCCACGGTCACGGAAACCGGTAAGATCGTCGAAAAGCTGACTCATTTCGCCGCTCCACGGGGCGGTCTGCATTGCTTCAAAGCTCACGAGACGGCGGAAGTCTATGCGTTCGCCGCCCTGCATAAAGCTGCTCATATAGAGGCAGACGTGTTTTTCTGCGATATGCTGTATTTCGGGCAGGTCGATAATATATCCGTCAAGCCCCCTGCAAAGCTGACCGTCCTCCAGAAGTATCTTCACATCCTCGCTGTAGCGTGAGGATATACCGGATGCGCTGTCCATAACGGCGGAAAAATCACTGAAAAGCACAACGCCGTCAATATAGTCGAAAACGGTTTTCGGTTCGCTGTATACAAGCGGATAGTACTTGACGCTGTGGGAAAGTATCTCGCCGGCACGCAGTCTGTTCACATCTGCGCCGAGATGCTCACGGACAAGCTCTGTACGTTTTCCACGGACTTTTTTGCAGAGATCTTCAATTTTGTCTGCCAGTTCGTCCTTGTCGTAAAGGACTTCTCCGGCAGGGGATATGGCGATTTTTTCAAGTGAATCCGTTCTGCGCTGGGTATCGGTCTCGAACTCGGATATTGTGTCGATCTCATCGCCGAAAAGTTCAATGCGCACTGGTTTTCCGCACTGAACCGGGAATATGTCGAGAATAGAGCCACGGACGGAGAACTGTGAAGCTCCCTCCACCTTTTCGCACCGCATATAACCGAAGTGCGAAAGATCGGTGCAGAGTTTCGGCAGGTCGATTTCCTGTCCGACGGATAGTTCCAGAGCCGAAGATATAAGCGTTTCCGGAGGGATGACCGGCTGCATTACGGCTTCGACAGAAGCGCAGAGAACGCCGCAGCTGCCGTGAAGAGAGCGGTCAAGGGCAGAGATGCGCATATGCTCGTATTCGTGGTTGGAACTGTCAACGGGTGTGAGAACGAGTTCTTTTGAGGGGAAGAGGACGGCTCTTTCGCTGCCTGTCATCATATTGATATCATCGCAGAGTTTTTTAGCTTCCGCTTCCGAGCCGGTTATGACCAGATTTACGTTGTTTCCGTCAAGGGCGGTGATAAGCTGAGCTCTGTGTATATGGGAAAGACCCGTCACGGAGACGGGTGAGATTTTTTTGTCTATTGCTTCCCTGACGCTTTTAAATCCGGAAAGCTCGCTGAATAGCTGCTTGAAAATGTTCATTGTCAGACTCCTTAGTGCCGCCTGTATCACGAGTTGAATTTATTCATTGCCTCGTCTGTTTTATTTTGTACCATAAGTTCTATGCAGCGGCAGGCGTTTTCGGCAGATTTTTCCATTTCGGCTGCCGCTTCTTTGCCGAATTTGCCCAGAACCCATTTTGCAAGATCGTAGTCAGGGTGAGGTTTTTTGCCCACGCCTATTTTTATGCGCTGAAAATCGTCGCTGCCGGTAAGATCGCAGATGCTTCTGAGGCCGTTGTGACCGCCGTGACTGCCTTTTCTTCTTATCCTGAGTTTTCCGGGATCAAGGGAGATATCGTCGCAGACAACAATGAGCTGTGAGATATCGAGTTTGTAGAAGTTCATTGCCTGAACGATGCTTTCGCCGCTGTTGTTCATATAGGTAGAAGGTTTAAGAAGCAGACAGCGTTTTCCGCCGATAGAGGCTTCTGCGGTCTTGCCCTTGAAGCGCAAACGGTCGATGCTTACTCCGAGCTGATCTGCAAGTTTGTCAAGGACGGCAAAGCCGGCGTTGTGGCGGGTGTTGTCGTATTCCAATCCGGGATTGCCCAGACCGGCTATTATACATTCTATTTTACCTCCTGCGGCAGGAGAATTATGTGAAATTCTGTCGAATACATCAAAAATACTCATATAAATTATTCCTTTCCGTTTTTTCCATGTAAAATTATATCACAGATCCGTTTGGATTTCAAGTGCGGAAAATTTTTGAAAAAAATAAAAAAAGTACTTGATTTTTCCGGAAAAGTGTGATATAATACTTAATAATGATACTATTAAGCTGAAGACCGGAAATTTCCGGTCTTTCGTTTATATATGATTATCCCGTATTTTGTGGGATCATGCAGAAAGGAGAAAATCTGAGCAAATGAAATTCAAGAAATTCGGCGGAACAGAACAGAAGATATACAGCCTTATCAAGCCGATAACGGATGAACTTGGCTATTATCTGTGGGATGTCTGCTACGAAAAAGAAGGAGCGATGTGGTATCTGCGGATCTTTATTGACCAGGATGAGGGCATTTCTATCGAGGACTGCGAACGAGCCACCGCACCGATAAATAAGATCCTTGATGAGACTGATCCTATTTCCCGGAGCTACGTGCTTGAGGTCGGTTCGGCAGGACTTGAACGTGAACTTGTAAAAGAGGAACATTTCGGGGCGTGCTGCGGTGATATGGTCAGGATACGTTTCATAAGAGGAGAAAACGGCGAAAAGGAGATAAACGCCGTTCTAAGAAGTGCCGGCAAAGAGGAAATAACAGTAGAGACCGAAAACGGTGAAGAAAAGAAATATCCACTTACAGACATCGCATTTGTAAAGCTGTACATGGAATTTGAATAAAACATATATTGGAGGAATTAACAGAAATGAACAAGAATACGGACTTTTTCAAGGCTCTTGAGTCCCTTGGTGAGGAAAACAGCGTTGAGACAGAACTTCTTATCGAAAAGGTCAAGTCTGCAATGCTGAAAGCGGCAAGAAAGGCATATCCGCACAGTGAGGAGAATATCAGGGTGGAAATTGACCCGGCGTCAAAAAGATTTGAAATGTATATAGTTCAGGAGGTCATAGACGACTATCCTATTGACGAAAACGAAGTAAATATCGACGTTGCAAAAACCATCGACCCCAATGCCTATGTCGGAGGAACTATCCTGAAAGAAATAGATATTTCAAAACTGGGAAGAATGGCTGCTCTTTCTGCAAAACAGTCTATAAAGGGCGATTTAAGGGAGATAAACCGTGAGCAGATGCTCAGTCGTTTTGAATCAAAGGAGCACGAGTGCATTACCGTTAAGGTATCGCAGATCGAGCCGGGCAGAGGTACGGTAACAGTCGATTATCAGGGCACGGAGCTTTATTTGTTCAGAAACGAGCAGATACCCGGAGAAGTTCTTGAAGAGGGAAAATCCATAAAGGTATATATTACAGGCATTGTAGGAAAGACAAAGAAACCTATTATTAAGATCTCACGTACACACAAGGATCTTGTAAAGCGGATATTCGAGCTTGAAGTTCCGGAGATTTACGACGGTACTGTTGAAGTCAAGTCCATCTCACGTGAGGCAGGATCAAGAACGAAGATAGCGGTATGGTCGAAAGATCCCAATGTTGATGCCGTAGGTGCTTGTATTGGTGCGAAACGTTCGAGAATCACGGCGGTAGTAAGCGAACTCAGCGGTGAGAAGATAGATATTATTCCGTGGAGTGAAGTTCCCGAAGAGTTTATTGCCAAGGCACTTGCGCCGGCAGAGGTACTTAAAACGGTGATAACGTCCGCGGAAGAAAAGACCTGTACAGTTATCGTGCCCAACAATCAGCTTTCGCTGGCTATCGGCAATAAGGGACAGAATGCAAAGCTTGCAGCCAAGCTTACGGGATACAAAATTGACATTAAGCCGCAGTTTGATACCGTAACGAATCAGGAAGCTGCTGAGCTTTCACCGGATTATGTTGTTCCCGCAAAGGAAGAACCGGAGAATGAAGCTCTGGAAGATTATTTTGAAATGGACAGTGCTGTTCCGGAAGAATCCGCAGCATCGGAGGAAACATCACCTGCTGAGGAGGAGGCAGTCATGACCGAAGAAACGGCAGAACAGCCTTCTGAAGAAACGGCTGAAACTACTGAAACTGCCGGGGAGTAATTATGAAACCGAAAAAAATCACCATGAGAATGTGTATGGGGTGCGGTGAAATGAAGCCCAAAAAGGAGCTTATACGTGTGGTAAAATCACCGGAAGGCGATATAAGTCTTGACTTTACCGGAAAAAAATCCGGCAGGGGCGCATATATATGCCGTAGTAAGGATTGCTTTGAAAAGGCAAGAAAAGCAAGAAGATTGGAAAAGTCTTTCTCATGCAGAATAGAGGAAGAAATTTATGAGGCGATGCTTGATGAACTTGGAAAAGAACAGGAAAACGGCTGATCTGCTCACCGTGTGCTTTAAGGCAGGCAAAGCGGTCAAGGGATTTGATCCGGTTATTGAGGCGCTGAAAAGGGGAGCGGTGTTCTGCGTTATCACTGCCTCTGATGCATCGGCAAAGACCGTAAAGGAGGCTGAATTCTACTGCGGCAGATACGGAGCGGAACATCTTCACTCCGGGCTTTCAAAGGAAGATATAAAAAAGCTTTCGGGAAAGCCAACGGCTGTTATTGCAGTCTGCGACAGAGGGTTTGCCGATGGATTCGCTAAAATCCTCAGATAATCACGGTCATGACAGAGGATCTGTCTGTGCTGTGTTGACATATACAATTGAATATCCTTAATGCCGCTGATACTGCGGCGAAACAAATGGAGGTACTATAGCCTATGGCAAAAAAGATAAAGTTAAGCGACGCTGCGAAGGATCTCAGCGTTTCCTCACAGGAGATCATTAATTATTTTGCAGAAAAGGGAGATACTAAAAAGAAGTCCGGATCTGCTCTTACAGAAGATGAGATGAATCTGCTTCTGGAGCATTATACAAAGCTGAATGAAGTAAGTTCTTTTGACGGATATTTTGCTTCACGCAATGATCCCAGACCGGTAAAAAAGACAGAATCCGTGACAGAAGAGAAAAAGACGGTACAGCCTAAAAAGGCAAAGAAAAATCCGGAGACAAAGGCAGTTCCTGTAAAGAGTGCAGAGAAAAAGCAGGAAGTCAAGGCAGATGCCGTAAAGAACGTGGAGAAGAAGCCGGAAATCAAGGCAGTTCCTGCAAAGAGCGCAGAGAAAAAACCGGAAGTAAAGGCAGCTCCTGTAAAAACAGAGGAGAAGAAGCCGGAGATCAAGGAAACTCCTGCAAAGACCGAAGAAAAGAAGCCTGAAGTCAAGGCTGCTCCGGCAAAAACCGAGGTAAAGAAACCGGAACATAAAAAGAAGAATGACAAGAAAGATAAGCCGCAGGCAAAGGCACAGGACAGAGGCGAGAGAACAAAGTTCAATGCATCGTTCAGTTCGGAGACGGCACAGACTTCTACTCAGAGAAGAACTGTTGACACAAGGGGAAGCTACGTTGATCTTGACAAGTACAACGAACGCTATGACCAGATGGCTTCCGGAAACAATAAAAAGCACGGCGGAGACAATTATTCTTCCAAAAAGCAGAAGATCAATCAGAAATCCTCACAGAGAAACCGCCAGCAGTTTTCCAGAAAAGAAACCGAGTCAGAGAAGCTCAAGAGACTGGAGCTTGAACGTGCAAGAAAGCAGCAGCTTAAAGTTCTTATACCCGATTCC
Source organism: uncultured Ruminococcus sp. (assembly GCA_900545125.1). Classification (GTDB taxonomy): domain Bacteria; phylum Bacillota; class Clostridia; order Oscillospirales; family Ruminococcaceae; genus Ruminococcus. Next base: position 2,126 of record UQXS01000008.1, on the reverse strand, counting down.
ATTACAGTCGGGGAACTTGCCGCACGTCTTAAAGTGACGGCTACGGATGTCATCAAGAAGCTTATGGGACTGGGCGTTATGGCGTCTATCAATCAGGAGATCGACTTTGATACTGCTTCTCTTGTTGCCGAGGAGCTTGGTGCAAAGGTTGAAAAGGAAGTCATCGTAACTATCGAGGAGCGTCTTATTGACGACAGTGATGATGATGATACAAATCTTGAGCCAAGATGTCCTGTAGTTGTTGTCATGGGGCACGTTGACCACGGAAAGACATCCATACTTGACCGCATCAGAGATGCTCATGTTGCAGCCGGAGAAGCAGGCGGAATCACACAGCATATCGGTGCATATCAGGTGAATATAAACGGACAGGACATAACTTTCCTTGATACTCCCGGTCATGAAGCTTTCACATCCATGCGTGCAAGAGGTGCGAATATCACAGATATTGCTATTCTTGTAGTTGCCGCAGACGACGGAATCATGCCGCAGACCGTAGAATCTATCAATCATGCAAAGGCTGCCGGAGTTTCAATCATCGTTGCCATCAACAAGATGGATAAGGAGGGAGCTAATCCCGACAGGATCAAGGAGGAGCTTACCAAGTACGATATCCTCTGCGAAGATTGGGGCGGCGATGTTATCTGTGTTCCTGTTTCGGCAAAAACCGGAGAGGGTATTGACGAACTTCTGGAGAATGTTCTTCTTATTGCTGAAATCAAGGAACTTAAGGCAAATCCCGACCGTCTTGCAAAGGGAACGGTTATCGAAGCCCGTCTTGACAAGGGCAGAGGACCTATTGCAACGCTTCTCGTTCAGAACGGTACTCTCAGACAGGGTGATGTGCTTATCGCAGGAACTTCTGTGGGAAGAGTGCGTGTTATGACAAACGACAAGGGCAGAACTGTCAAGTCGGCAGGACCTTCGGTTCCTGTTGAAATTACCGGTCTTGCCGATGTCCCCAGCGCAGGAGATATCTTCAATGCCGTTGAAGATGAAAGGCTGGCAAGAGAACTTGTTGAAAAGAGAAAGCATGAGGCTAAGCAGGAGCAGTTCAACGCTTACAGAAAAGTTACTCTTGACAATCTGTTCAGCCAGATTGCAGAGGGTGAGATCAAGGAACTGCCCGTTGTCGTCAAAGCAGATGTGCAGGGTTCTGTCGAGGCTGTAAAGCAGTCGCTTGAAAAGCTCTCCAACGATGAAGTAAGAGTACGTGTTATTCACGGAGCGGTAGGCGCAGTAAAGGAAAGCGACGTAATGCTTGCAAGCGCTTCAAACGCAATTATCGTCGGATTCAATGTAAGACCCGATCCCGTTGCAGCTGAAGATGCCGTAAGAGACGGTGTTGATATCCGCCTTTACAGAATAATTTACGACGCTATCGAGGAGATCTCCACCGCCATGAAAGGAATGCTTGCTCCAAAGTACAGAGATGTTGAACTGGGACGTGTTGAAGTGCGCCAGGTATACAAGATCTCCAACGTGGGAATGGTCGCAGGAAGCTACGTTCTCAGTGGAAAGGCTCAGAGAGGCTGTCAGGTGAGAGTTGTCCGTGACGGTATCATCATTGCTGATGACAAGATCGCAGGGCTTAAGCGTTTCAAAGACGACGTAAAAGAAGTTGCAGAAGGCTACGAGTGCGGAATCAGCCTTGAAAAGTTCAGCGACGTTAAAGAAGGAGATATTTTTGAGACATATTTTGTTGAGGAATATCGTGAAGTATAAACACCGGTGATCCGGCGCAAGGGGGCATAGTATTGAAATATAACAGAATGAGCACAGCCGATATGCTTCAGTACTGCGAAGAAGCGTTGGCTTGGGAGGACTTTGGTCCTGTTGATATTTACTTTTTTGAATCGGTAAAGAGGATTCTTCTGGGACAGTGCAGTGCTGTTGAGGAGCAGGATGATGCTGATTTTGATCTTATGGGTGTGGAGCGTCCTGTCAGCGATAAGGAGCTTGAACCCGAATATCACAAGTATGCCGATATTTACTACAATGAGGAAGGGGACGACGATATCCCCGATTACAGCATGACTGAAGAGGAGGAGGCTTTTTCCGACGAAATATTTGGAGACGGCTTCTTCGAGGCGTCTCCCGAGGGAGATAAGCCGGAACACACACTG
>UQXS01000007.1 GCA_900545125.1 uncultured Ruminococcus sp. | reverse complement strand
ACGTGCCTGTCTGCCTATTCCAGCACACTCGCAATTACTTTATATATTATACACGTTTTTTCTGTGATTGTCAATAGCTTTTAAAAAAGTTTTTTTTATAACTAAACAAGCAACTGTAAAAGCGCATATATATTATTATAGAATTACATATTTTTATGTTTATTCATACAAAATCAATAGATTAGCTTAAAAACGACAAATTACAACAAAAAATCCCTTGATTATTTTTAATAAATGTTGTATAATGTTTATTGCAGTCAGTTAATAATATCAAACTGACAGATAAATTAAACAAAACAAAAGGAGAAAACAAATGAACAACACAATGACAGCCAGCATCAAAGTACTCATTGGAGACAACACAGCTGAATACGGAGTAAAAATTGCTTCAACGCTTAAATCAATGGGAATCGCAGCTTTTACAAGACAAAAGGACAGCAGCGTTATACTGAATTCTATTCTGCGGGATAACCCTGATGTAGTCGTAATTGATCTTGAACTTCCGGAATCTGATGCTATCTTTCTTATGCATCAGGTCAGAGAAACTCTTCCAGATCCTCCGGCATTCATTATTATTTCCGAGATTGATAACAGTTACATAGAACGTCAGGTTCTTGAAGGCGGAGCTTCATACTGTCTTGCCAAGCCTTTCGATACAGAAACACTCTGCACAATCATAAAGTCTGTTTATTCAAGACCGGTTTCCAATGAATGCTGCGATGTGGAAATACTTGTTACAAATGCTATTCAGAAAGTTGGCATTCCGGCTCATATAAAAGGATATTATTATCTGAGAACTGCTATCATTTCATCGCTTAAAAGCGAGCCTTTCTTTGATTCAATCACCAAAGACATTTATCCTATCGTCGCTAAATACTACGATACCACTCCTGCAAGAGTTGAACGTGCTATAAGAAACGCAATAGAAATTGCATGGAACAGAGGAGCTTCTTCAGGAATTTCATCATTATTCGGATATAATTCTGAATTTTATGTCTGCCGTCCTACAAATTCCGAGTTTATCGCACTTATTTCCGATAAACTTCGGCTGAGAATGAAAAGTATGTGTACTGCAAAATAAACTATAGGCAAAACCGCACAAAGGTTGTGCGTCAGATGCGCAGTAAGATTTTTTGTCAGATTGCATAAAAATTTTGCAGGCAGGCTATCGCCTGTCAAGGAATTTTTGTGTAAGATGACGGAAAATATGCCAGCAGATGACGTGCAAAGCCGTCAGGCGTGCTTTGTGCGGTGTTGCCTATATATCCAACTAAAAGTGCCGCACAAAGTGTATCTGATATACAAACTTTGTGCGGTCTTTTATATTGCTCCACCAACTAAACTATACCGTCAATACTGTCAAAAATCAAATTATGACAAATTATTACAAATCAATTAAATACTTGATTTTATTTCTTAAATATGGTATAATTTATACGCAATTAACATATACGGCATTTTTATAATCTGACGTTTTTAGAACTTTTTTTCATAGGAGGAACATATGAGAGACTTTATGGATGATATCAATAATCCCGCCTCTTCCCCGGAACCCGTTCAGGAACAGCAAACGCAAAATTTTGAAAACAGATATGACGGTCAGTATAATTACGGCGGCAATTACAATGCTCAACAAAACAGCAGCAAAACAGAAAATACATACAAACTGCCATCTGTGGCTGTCGGTGAACGCTCAATCATGACAGATATTCTAAAGGCATCACTCGGTGCCATTGTCGGAGCTTTACCGGGAATGCTTCTTTGGATAATCATAGGCAAAATCGGATATACAGCTTCTATCTGCGGACTTCTGCTTGCTGCCGGAATAGTATTCGGATACACATTTATGACAAAAGATGACGCTATCCCTCTTTCATGGGGAGTTGTCATATGCCTTGTAATAATGATTGCCTCCGTTTATTTTGCAGAAAGAATAGTCTGGACATGGGCGATGGTAGATGCATTTAAGGATTTTATTCCAAAAGTTAAAGAAAGCACCTATACCTATACAGAACAATTTGGATATGAGGATTTTGTTATTAACGATGACTATATAAAAAGTTATACAAAAAGTCTGTTTGGATTTTCGGAGGGAACATTTTCAAATTGTTGGTCAAATTTCAAAAAAGTAGTAGAAGTTACCGGTTCAGAAAGTGAATATCATCAAAGCCTGCTGCAATCATATGCATTTGCAGCTCTTGGCGGAGGTTCACTGTTCTATAAATTTGCCCGGAACAAATAATAAAATAAAAAAACGCACAAAGCATATCTCATATACAGACCTTGTGCGTTTTTTCTTTTTATGAGAGCCTGTGCTCATAGGGAAAATCATTAAAAAGATAATATACCGTAAGTTTTACAGAATAAACAGGTAGACATTTTATATAAAATGTGTTATACTAAAATTAATATATAGTTTCGGAGGTATATTATAATGTGGATGAAAAGACTTTCGGCATTTACTATTGCCGCTGTGATCTCACAAGGCGTTTTCTGTATAACCAATACAGAAAATACAATTGACGCAAACGCATTGCAGCTTTCAGACGATACAGTAAACTTTTATCAGCACTGGAAAGATAAATACATTGTACAGGATAAATACGTCACTGACGAAGTGCAATATTACGTTTACTACAGTGAAGAAAAATACAGCGGCGGAAATCAATCAGTCCCTGTAACCGTTTCAGAAGCCCACGGATACGGTATGCTGATAACTGCAAGTATGGCTGAATATGACGAAAACGCAAAATCTTATTTTGACGGAATGTACCGCTACTTCAAAGCTCATCCCAGTGATATTGGTTCAAATCTGATGTCGTGGCAGCAGTGCGACAACGGAACATCCCTGATTGACGGAGCAAACGAGGGCAGCATGACAGGCGGCCCCTGCGATTCTGCAACAGACGGTGACATGGATATTGCCTACTCACTTCTTATGGCGGACTCCATATGGGGAAGCGAAGGCGAGATCGACTATCGTTCCGAAGCTGCCGCAGTTATCAGCGATATTATGAAATACGATGTCAACCACGAATACTGGACTCTCACTCTCGGCGACTGGGTCTCTGAGTGCGACAAATCGGAAAACTATTATTCAGCCACAAGATGTTCTGATTTTATCGTCCAGTATCTGCCTGTCTTTGCAGAAGTTACAGGCGATGATAACTGGCTGAAAGTCTATGATACAACATACGGAATAATAAACAGCATTGTTCAAGAATATAAAACAGGAATCCTGCCCGATTTTGTGATACGTGACGCCAATGGAAAATACATTCCTGCACCAGCCGACTTTCTTGAAAGCGAAAATGACGGAAATTACTACTATAACAGCTGCCGTACCCCCTGGAGAATAAGCATGGACTATCTCATAAACGGCAATGCAGATTCACTTGCTTTTGCAAATACAATTGATAATTTCATGATGAATTCTACAAAGGGCGATCCATGGGAAATAATAGCAGGATACACTCCAACCGGAACTCCTGTCGAAGATTATAACGATCTCTGCTTTGTCGCACCGCTGCTAATTTCTGCAAAATGCGGCGGTAATACGCAATGGCACGATCAAATACGTGATGTTCTGCTAAACTATGGCGATGATGTATACTACGGCGATACTATAAAAATGCTGTGCCTGATCGCAGATGACGGCGGCTGGATAGTTCCCGAAGCAAACAACACTGTCAGAGGTGATGTCAACGCCGACGGGAAACTTACTATCGCAGATGCCGTACTGATGCAGAAATGGATATTATCTGTTTCCGGCTCTGATCTTGCCGACTGGAAAGCCGGTGATCTGTGCAAAGACGGCATCATTGATTCATTCGATCTCTGCGAAATAAAAAAGCTGCTGATATCTGGCAGGAAATAAAAACAACGGGTTTCCGGATGTAATATTATCCGTAAACCCGTTATCTTTATACTTTTTTCACAAAAAGACATCTTATTGCATTCAGTACTGCAAGAACCATAACACCAACATCGGCAAAAACCGCAAGATACATATTGGCGATACCTACAGCCCCAAGAGCAAGACAGGCAAACTTAACAGCAAGCGCAAAAATAATATTCTGATAAACAATCCTCATACATTTGCGTGATATTCTGATAGCCTGAGTTATCTTCATGGGATTGTCGTCCATAAGAACCACATCAGCTGCCTCAATAGCCGCATCCGATCCCATTGCTCCCATTGCGATTCCTATATCGGCACGTGACAGAACCGGAGCATCGTTAATACCATCGCCTACGAATACGAGCTTTGCTTTATCCGGCTTGCTTTGCAGCAGTTCTTCAACCTTTTCAACTTTATCGTCAGGAAGCAATTCACTGTAGAACTCGCTGATACCAAGCTCAGATGCAGCCTGATCTGCCGCTTTTTTAGCATCACCGGTAAGCATGACGATCTTTTTCACACCGGATTCTTTAAGCAGCGACAGGGCAGCCGCCGAATCAGGCTTTACAGCATCCGATATAACAATGTGACCGGCATAAACGCCGTCAACAGCCGTATGAACAATAGTTCCTGCATAACTGCATCCGATATATGAAATATTCAGTCGTTTCATCAGCTTGTCATTTCCTGCTGCGATTTCTTTTCCGTCAACTCTTGCGATAACTCCGAAACCGCTTATCTCCTGTATATCACTTACACGTGAAAGATCCGGTTCTTTGCCGTATGCACGCATAAGACTTCTGCTTATCGGATGAGATGATGCACTCTCTGCAAGAGCCGCATATTCAATAAGCTTTTCTTCCGGTATCTCGTTATGATGGATGCCGTTGACCTCGAACACACCCTGAGTAAGCGTACCCGTCTTATCGAAAACGACTATTCCGGTTTTGGAAAGACTTTCAAGAAAATCCGAACCTTTTATAAGAATTCCCTCTCCGCTCGCTCCTCCGATTCCTGCAAAGAAGCTCAGCGGAATACTGATAACAAGTGCGCACGGACAACTGATAACGAGAAACGTGAGCGCACGATATATCCATACTCCCCAGCTTGCGGAACATCCCATAAAGAGCATCCGAACAAGCGGCGGCAGTATTGCCAGAGCCAATGCGCCATAACATACAGCTGGAGTATAGATCCTGGCAAATTTTGAAATAAAATTCTCCGATTTTGATTTGCACGAACTTGCATTCTCCACCAGATCAAGTATTCTGGAAACTGTAGATTCCCCGAATTCCTTTGTTGTCTTTATTTTCAGAACTCCGGTCATGCTTATGCATCCGCTTATTACTTCATCCCCTGCCTTTACTTCTTTCGGCAGGCTTTCTCCTGTAATTGCGCTTGTGTTAAGACTGGAACTTCCCTCGGCAATGATTCCGTCTATCGGAATTTTTTCTCCGGGGCAGACAATGATTATGCTTCCGACTTCAACTTCGTCAGGATCGACCTGTGCCAATCTTCCGTCTGCTTCAACATTGGCATAATCAGGACGGATATCCATAAGTTCGCTGATATTGCGTCTGCTTCTGCCGACGGCGTAGCTCTGAAACCATTCCCCTATTTGATAGAAAAGCATTACCGCTATTGCCTCAAGATAATCGCCGTTTTCATATATTGCCAGTGCCATAGCTCCGACTGTGGCTGCCGCCATAAGGAAATTTTCGTCAAATATCCGTCTGTTGCATATCCCTTTCAAAGCTTTTCTGAGAATATCGTATCCGATAATGAAATAATCAGCCAGATAACACGAAAAACGAATCCAGCGTCCGGCGGATTTGAACAGATAATCGTCAAGTGCATCGAATGCTTCAGCAGGAACGAACTGAAGTCCAAGAAGAACGGCGGAAGATATCAGAATGCGTATCATCATTTTCCGCTGCTTTTTTGTCATTTCGGAGCTGAGTCTGCCGGAAAAAGCAAGCATTCCTGCGGCAGATATAACGACCACGCCGAGCAGAACATTAACGATAATTTCCTGCATAACGTTGACCTCCTTTTAAAAAACGATTTCACAGTCCGGTTCTGCCTTCCTGCAGGCTTTCAGAACATTCTGCATAACGCTCTTCGGATCGCTTCCGTCCTCGAACTCCACGATCATCTTTTGCGTCATGAAATTCACTGTTGCCGATGCAACTCCTGCGGTTTTGCGTGCAGCATCCTCCATAAGATTTGCACAGTTGGCACAGTCCACTTCAATTTTATAGGTCTTTTTCATAGTAAGATTCCTCCGTTTCTTCACAATTAAACACTTGCTTAATCACTGTAATTGTAGTATAATATAAATACAGAATTAAGTCAATATAAAATAACGATATTCTTCCAAACGGACAAAAGATATTTCCAAACGGACAAAAGAAAGGAGCATATCATGCAATACACTCAGCTTCCCCATCAGCACGGAGAAAAAAACGAGATCGAACTTATAAAGTCGCAGGTTGATCTTGCAGATAATTTTCAGATCATTGCCGATATATTCAAGCAGCTCGGCGATACTACCAGAATACGCATTTTCTGGCTTCTCTGCCACTGCGAAGAATGTGTGATAAATATTTCCGCCATGCTTGAAATGTCCAGTCCTGCCGTATCGCATCATCTGCGCCCACTTAAAAGCAGCGGACTTATCGCTTGCCGACGTGACGGAAAAGAGGTCTATTACCGTGCTTCCGATACGGAACAAAGCCGGCTTCTTCACAAGATGATCGAACAGGTTATGGAAATTGCCTGTCCCGCATCCGGCGGAACAAAGCTGTGTGAGGTGGCACATCTGACTCAGTATAAGTCGGAACAAATCGAAATTGTCCGGCGTGTTCACGATTACCTCACAGAAAATATCGGTCAGAGAATCACTATTGATACGCTTGCCCGACAGTTTTTAATAAATCCCACTACATTAAAAAAGGTTTTCCGTTCTGTTTACGGAAATTCCCTTGCTTCTCACATAAAAGAACACCGCATGGAACTTGCCGCAAAACTTCTGCGTGAAACCGATCTGAATATGGCGCAGATAAGCGAACAGGTCGGATATGAAAGTCAGAGCAAATTTACAGCAGCTTTCAAAGCCTATTATGATATTCCGCCGACAGAATACAGAAAAAACCGGGAACACATATGATGCTCCCGGTTTTCAATTATGAATTCTTATCTACTGTATGGAATTTTTTCAGGTTGCCGATCTTTTCGTTTCTCTCGTCAAGAATTCTTTCAACCTCCGTCCACTCAAGTCCCTGATTTGCACAGAGAACCATAACATGATAAAGAAGATCATTGATCTCATTCATCAGCTCGTCGTTATCGCCGTTTTTAGCAGCGATGACCGTCTCGGTAGCTTCTTCTCCTACTTTCTTGCAGATCTTATCAACACCCTTTTCAAAAAGATAGCAGGTGTATGAATTCTCAGCAGCAGTACCGCTTTCGTATTGCTTTTTGCGTTCCTTGATTACTTCAAAGATTTCCTGATATACAGTCATTTTTTATTCCTCCGTATTATAAATTTCATTAAAAAAGCAGCTGTAGCTTCCCGTGTGACAGGCAACACCTGTCTGCTCCACATTTACAAGCAGTGTGTCGTTGTCGCAGTCGCCGTAAATCGAAACGACTTTTTGCAGATGTCCAGATGTTGCCCCCTTATTCCAGTATTCCTGACGGGAACGGCTCCAGAACCATGTATAGCCTGTTTCAAGAGTCTTTTTCAGACTCTCCTTGTTCATATACGCAAGCATGAGAACAGTTTTTGTATTGACCTCGTAACATATTGCAGGGATAAGCTCTCCCTTGACGAAAAATTTGTCGAGATCGTTCAAATCTATTTTTATCATATTTTTTCTCCTATCACGTCCAGAGAGACGTTATAAACGTTCGTAATTACCATATTCCGATAATATGCTGCATTCCAAGACTTACACAGGTAATCGCCGTCCAGCAGCAGAAGCCAAGAAATATCGGCTTTCCTCCTGTTTTTATAAGCTTAACGATATTAGTGTTCATTCCGATAGCCGCCATTGCCATTATAATAAAGAATTTACTTGTATCTTTCAGAAATCCGAAAATACTGTTTGCAGTATTGAGAACCTCAGAATTTCCGTCAAATACACTGGTGACAACGGTCGTAATCACAGATGCAAGAACAAAATAAATAATAAACATGGGGAAAATCTTTTTAAAGCTGAAATTAGAGCCGGATGCCGAACCTGCATTATTTTTCTTTTCGCTCTTCATCCTTATAAAAGCAAGAACAAGAGTAATAGGAATAATAGCAAGGGTTCTTGTCAGTTTTACTATCGTTGCAGTTTCGAGAGTATTGCTGCCGTGAATGCCGTCCCATGCCGACGCTGCCGCCGTTACGGATGACGTATCATTTACAGCTGTTCCTGCAAAAAGACCGAATCCCTCGTTTGAAAGTCCAAGCAATCCTCCGAAGGCAGGGAATATCAGCGCAGCAATTACGTTGAACAGAAAAATTACCGAAATCGACTGAGCGATCTCCTCATCATCGGCATCTATTACCGGAGCGGCTGCGGCAATCGCCGAACCTCCGCAGATACTCGAACCGACACCTACAAGCGTCGCCGTTTTGGATGGTATCTTCATTACCCTGCAAAGCACAAATGCCGTTATAAGAGAGATTGAAATGGTCGAAACAATAACAGGCAGCGATTTTCCCCCGGTTTTCAGAATGGTTGAAAGATTCAGTCCGAATCCAAGAAGTATAACCGCATATTGAAGTATCTTTTTTGACGTAAAAGTGATACCGCTCTGAAACCGTGACTTATCCTTTATGATAAGAGTGAGTATCATTCCGGCGATTATAGCAAATACAGGTCCTCCGATAACGGGAACAAGTTTTCCAAGAAACCACGACGGAATGGCTATGCACAGGCAGAAAATAAGTCCGGCAAGATTTTTCTTAACAAAAGTCATCTTATAACCACACCTCTGTTTTTGCAATAATCCTTTACTTCCTGAACGGTCAGTTCCTTAAAGTGGAAGAGAGATGCCGCAAGAGCCGCTGTTGCTCCGGTTTTCTCAAAAACTTCCGCAAAGTCGCTTATTTTGCCTGCTCCGCCGCTTGCAATTACCGGAATACTGCAATTATCGCAGACTGCCTTCAGCATTTCGATGTCAAATCCGTTTTTTGTACCGTCGGCATCTATGGAATTGAGACAAATCTCCCCTGCACCGAGCTGTTCGATCTGATGAACCCAGTCGATAAGGTCTATTCCCATATCGACACGTCCGCCGTTAATGAAAACCGTCCATTTATTGTCGGCTATTTTTTTTGCGTCGATACCTACGCATATGCACTGACTTCCAAAAATATCAGCGCCGTCCCTGATAAGCTGCGGATTTTTCACCGCCTGGGAATTCACAGAAACTTTATCCGCACCGGCACGGAGCGTTTCACGGATATCGTCAACAGTTTTGATTCCTCCGCCTACCGTAAGCGGAACAAATACCTTTCTGGCAGTTTCTCTTACAACGTCAAGGAAAACTCCCCTGCCCTCGAAAGATGCAGTGATATCATAAAAAACGATCTCGTCTGCACCCTGTTTATTGTACTCCTCCGCACATTCTACAGGATCGCCTACGTCACGTATTCCCTCAAAATTTACTCCTTTAACTACCTTGCCGTTGCGAACGTCAAGGCAGGGAATTATTCTTTTTGCAAGCATTTTCCAGCCTCCTCAATATCTTTTATAAATCTCCATTTTAATTCATAAGCTATAATACAGGTATCTGCCGGTTGTCTAAGATCTATAGCCCCAAGTTCAATTTTTGTTCCATATATTTCAGGATTAAATATACCGTCTGTCCATACAATTAAACGGTCATCACGAGTTCTGCCCAATAAATCTCTTCTAAAATGAAGGGAGCATTCCCACATATCAGCACTTTTGCCTGAACAAAAATACTTTACACCGCTGAATATCATTTCAATTTTTCCGAACCAGCAGCTTCCGATAATAAGCCTGACAGCACTTCCACCATCAAATGAAAACAATGTAGTTCTATCCTCAGTTACATTGCAGCCGGAAAGAAATTCCAAAGATATTATTACTGCATCGTGCATACATCCTGTCTGCTGCATAAAAAAATCAATATCATCCTCGGTATTAATTTCATTCCACATTTGCATATTCAATAGCTTCTTTAAGATTCAGCGTACCCTTATAAATCGACTTTCCGCAGATAGTGCCGTAGAGGTTCATTTCCTTGCAGGCAATAATATCATCCATTGTATGAACTCCGCCGCTTGCCACGATATTTGCCCGATCTTTCGTTGCATCCGCAAGAGCTTTAAGCTGCTCCTTATTCACACCGGAAAGAGTGCCGTCCTTGGAGATATCCGTAAAAATAAAATAGTTTACCCCCACAGAGATCATCTTTTCCGCAAGATCAATATAGTTTACGTCAGAACTTTCAAGCCAGCCCTCTGTAGCGACCATTCCGTTCACTGCGTCAATCCCTACGACTATTTTCTCACTGCCGAACTTCTCTACAGCATCGCTCACAAGCTTTGGGTTCTTCAAGGCAACCGAACCCAGAATGACTCTCGTAATACCCATATCAAGATATTCCCGTATGGTTTCAAGACTTCTTATACCGCCGCCAAGCTCGACTTTAAGATTTGTTTTTTCTGCAACGTCAGTGTAGATTTTGGTATTGACCGGTCTGCCCTCTTTTGCGCCGTCCAGATCTACCATGTGAATCCATTCTGCTCCGGCATCCTCAAAGCTCTTTGCCGTTTCAAGATAGTCGGAAGCTACTTTTTCAACGGTTGAAAAATCTCCCTTGAACAATCTGACGCAGTTGCCGTCCTTGATATCAATTGCAGGAAGTATAATCATTTTATCAGTCCTCCGAAATTTTTCAGAATGTTAAGTCCCGTACTGCCGCTTTTTTCCGGATGAAACTGCGCTCCGTACACGAATTTCCCGTCATACACAAGCGCAGGAACTTTTCCGCCGTACTCGCAGTATGCGGCAATATCCTTATCGGCGCAGTACGCCTTATAAGAATGAACGAAATATACGTATTCGTCGTCTCCTACGCCCTCAAGAAGCGGACAGTCGTTCTGCTTTTCAAGCTTATTCCAGCCCATGTGGGGAATAATAAGTTCCGGTGCTTCCATTTTGCGGACATCTCCGCTGATAAATCCAAGACCGTCGCACTCTCCGAACTCATAACCTTTTTCAAAAATAAGCTGCATTCCAAGACAGATTCCGAGAAAAGGCTTCTTCGCTGCTTCTTCCCTTATTGTGTCGATAAGTCCCGTTGCGGCAAGTTTCTCCATAGCTGCCGGAAATGCTCCGACACCAGGAAGAATCACAGCATCTGCACTCTGTACTGATTCCTTGTCGGAAACAAGAGCGCTTTCCAATCCCAGATAATCCAAAGCATTTTTTACACTGAAAATATTTCCTGCACCGTAGTCAATAATTGCGATCATTAAAGAACTCCTTTCGTAGAAAGTGTCGAACCATCCTCGTTGAATGCAGCAGCCTTTTTAAGAGCATGAGCAACAGCCTTGTAAACTGCCTCTGCCTTGTGATGATCGTTGCTGCCGTACATTAAGTTAATGTGCAGCGTCATACCTGAATTAAAGGCAAATGCACGGAAAAATTCCTCTGTCATGCAGAGATCGTAATCACCGCAGCTCTGATTTGTAAACGGACAGTTGAACACAAGAAACGGTCTGTTGCTGAGATCAAGACACGCCATCGCAAGAGCCTCATCCATTGGAATATGCGACGTTCCGTAGCGGACAATTCCGGATTTCTCACCAAGAGCCTGACCAAGCGCCTGTCCCAGAGCTATTCCGGTGTCCTCAATGGTATGATGACAGTCAACATTAAGATCGCCCTTGACTCTTACAGTCATGCTTATGCCGCTGTGAACAGACAAAGCAGTCAGCATATGGTCAAAGAATCCGATACCTGTTTCAATATCAGCTGTTCCGTTTCCGTCAAGACTTATAAGAACGTAGATATCCGTCTCTCTTGTTTCCCGTCTCACTTCTCCGGTTCTGATAGCTTTATTCATTTATGATCTCCTCCAATGCGGCAAAAAGCCTGTCCATTTCGTCGTCTGTTCCTATGCTTATACGCAGATGATTTCCGATAATGGGTTTATTCCAGTAGCGGACGAAGATCTTCCGCTCTTTAAGCTTATTGAAAATCTCCGATGCCGGTTTCTTTTCATGGGATGCAAAAATAAAATTGCTTTTTGAATCCGTAAATGTGAATCCAAGTTCTCCAAGACGCTTCTTTGAACGCTCACGTGTGGCAATGATTCTGTCGGTCGTTTCACGGAAATATGCCTTGTCCTTCATGGCTTCCGCTCCGCAGAGCTGCGTCAGGTGATTCATCGTATAGGAATTTATAGAGAACTTAACATCGTTCATATATTTTATCAGCTTTTCATTTCCCATAGCAAAGCCGATCCTCATGCCTGCCATTGACCTTGACTTTGAGAATGTCTGAATAACAAGCAGATTATCATACTTCTCAATAAGTGGCAGACAGCTCTCGCCGCCGAAATCAATATACGCTTCATCAATCATGACTACAGAATCGGGATTTGCCTTAACGATATCCTCTATCATTTCAACGCTCTCCAGAACGCCTGTAGGAGCGTTGGGATTCGGGAAAATTATTCCGCCGTTTTCACACTTGTAATCTTCCGGATCAATAGTAAAATCTTCACGGAGCGGCTTGACCTGATAGGGTATTCTGTAGACATCAGCCCATACATCATAAAAAGAATAGGTGACATCCGGAAAAAGCACCGGCTTATCCGAGCCGAAAAACGTAAGAAAAGCCATAGAAATAACATCGTCAGAACCGACTCCCACAAAAATGCGTGACGGACTGATATTATAAAATTCAGCAATGGCATTTACCAGAACCGAAGAATCCGGATCGGGATAAAGTCTCATCCTGCCGCAGTTAAAATCATCGAGGATCTTTCTTACGGCAGGTGCAGGAGGATACGGATTTTCGTTGGTATTAAGCTTGATAACGTCCGTATCTGCCGGCTGTTCACCGGGAACATACGGTTCTACCCGACGTACATAGCTTTCCCAGTTATTATTACTCATTGTAATCGCTCCTCAATCAATCTTCAAATCTCACTTTTATAGCATTTGCATGAGCTGTAAGACCTTCTCTTTCGGCAATAAGGATAATATCCTCCTTTGCTTCCCTGAGAGCATCCTGAGTATAGTAAATATAGCTTGAACGCTTTGTAAAGCTTGCTACACCCAGAGGCGAGAAAAATCTTGCAGTTCCGCTGGTCGGAAGCACGTGATTTGGCCCTGCATAATAGTCGCCCAGAGGCTCGGATGACCAGTGGCCAAGGAATACTGAACCGGCATTGTCAAGCGCACCGATAAGTTCCATAGGATCTTTCATGAGCACTTCAAGGTGCTCCGGAGCTATTTCGTTGGCAAGTCTTACAGCCTGCTCCCTGCTCTCGGCAATTATAATTGCACCGTAGTCATCAAGCGACTTATCAATGATATTCTTTCTTGAAAGATATTCTTTCTGACGGCTTATCTCTTCAAGCGTCCTGTCGGCTATCTCCTCGCTTGTGGTGACCATAATGGCGGATGCAAGCACATCGTGCTCTGCCTGTGACATAAGATCGGCAGCAGCAAAAGCAGGATTTGCCGTCTCGTCGGCAATAACAAGAATCTCACTGGGACCTGCTATCATATCAATATCAACAACGCCATAAAGAAGCTTTTTGGCTGTTGCAACGTAGATATTTCCGGGGCCTACTATCTTATCGCACTTCGGGATCTCCTTTGTACCGTAAGCCAGAGCTGCTATTGCCTGTGCTCCGCCGGAAAGGAATACCCTGTCCACACCGCATATAGCAGCGGCAACAAGAATATCCTTATTGGGAGTTCCGTCCTTGAGGGGAGGAGTAACCATTACAATTTCCTTTACTCCTGCGATTTTTGCAGGAATCGCATTCATCAGCACACTGGAAGGATATGCGGCTGTGCCTCCCGGAACGTAAAGTCCTACCCTTTCAAGACCTCTTATCCTCTGTCCGAGAATAACTCCGTTCGCTTTCGGAGCAATAAAACTCTGCTCCACCTGCTTCTGGTGGAAATCGGCAATATTTGCCTGAGCGTTCAGCAGAGCATCTACAAAATCCTGATCTGCCTCTGTCAGCGCATCATTTATAACATCTCTCGGAACTTCATAATACTCCGGCAGGCTGCCGTCGAATTTAAGAGTATAATTCTTTACGGCTTCGTCTCCGTTTTCCTTGACGTCCTCGATAATTCCTTTTACGACTTCCTCAACTTTTTTATTGGTCTCGCCGCTTCTTTTTTTCAGATCGGCAAGAAATTCTGCTTCGGCAGTACCGTCGGCATATATCTTTTTCATTACAGATTCTCCTCTATCAGATTAATAATATTCTCAATTTCAGCGTGTCTCATTTTCAGACTTACGGTATTTGCGATAAGCCTTGCGGAAATAGGTGCAACATCCTCGATAACTTCAAGACCGTTTTCTTTAAGTGTCGTACCGGTTTCAACAATATCAACGATACCGTCTGCAAGTTCAAGCAATGGCGCAAGTTCCACAGAGCCCTCGATCTTGATGATCTCCGTATCCATTCCTTTCTTTTCAAAGAACCGGCGTGAAACATTGGGATATTTTGTGGCTATTGTCTTTATTCCGTAGCCGCTGTAGAAATCGCTGCCTTTTTTGGCAGCAAGAGCAAATTTGCATCTGCCGAATCCCAGATCAACCAGCTCGTAGAACTTTCCGTCCATTTCCATAATGGTATCCTTGCCCACTACGCCCATATCACACACGCCGTGTTCAACATATGTGATAACGTCATTGGCTTTTGCCAGAACGACTTCCAGATTGCCGTCCGGCACGGGCAGAATAAGCTTTCTGCCTTTTTCACGGACTGCCGTACAGTCATAGCCCAGTTTTTCAAGAAGTCCTACGGTATCCTTTTCAAGTCTGCCCTTTGTGAGAGCTATTCTTATCGGTTTGCTCATTCTTCTTCCTCCTCGCATGGATCTTCGTCTACCACAACTACTCTGGCGATCTTTCTTTCAATTGCGTATGCCCGTGCAGATTCAAAATCCTCGAACAGAGCATTCTCAACGATCATTCCCTGTTCCCTGTATTCCTGAGACTTTTTCAGAGCAGCTACCTCGCAGCCATCAGCGGCATATACAAGCATATCCGGAGTAGGAACAGCAGGAAGAATCCCGTTCTTTTCAATGACCTTTGCAACGCCGTTTACATTCATTGCAAAGCCTACAGCCGGAACATCGTAGCCAAATTCCGATATCAGCTTATCATATCTTCCGCCGGATATAACCTCTTCACCATGTCCCTGCAAATAGCCTTTTATAATAAGTCCGGTATAGTAATCGGTCTTATTGACAAGTCCGAGATCGACTGTTATATTGCCTTTACTGCCGCATATCTCACATGAATCGTGATAAATCTCACGGAGTTCTTCAAGAATTCTCCTGATATTGTCATCCGGCATAAGTTCCTCAGCCTTTTCAAAGACCTCTTCGCCGCCGAACAGAGCCGGAAGCTTTTTCAATGCAGCGGTAACAGGACTGTTTCCCAGCGAATCAAGAAGATCGTTCAGTGCCGGGAAGTTCTTTGTTTCAATATTGCGGCGTATCTTCTCCTTGACATGATCGGAGACATCCAGCCTGCCGACCAGTTCCTTGAAGATACCGATATGTCCCAGTTCTATCGAATATTCCATTCCGAATGAGCGCAGAGCCTCAGCGGCAGTGGAGATCACCTCTAAATCGGCGATTTTCAGCTCCGAGCCGATAAGTTCGATACCTGTCTGTACTATCTCATCGCTTCTGCCTTTAAGTGCCGGTTCTGTGCGGTATACCGTCTGATTATAGCAAAGACGCAGCGGCAGCATTGTGTCACGCAGACGTGTGGCAACAACTCTTGCGATAGGCATTGTCGAATCGGGACGCATTACAAGCAGACGTCCCTTACTGTCGGTAAGTTTATAGAGATTCTCCTGCGGGAAGTAAGATGAATTCAGATTAAACACATCAAAAAATTCGAGTCCCGGAGTTATCATTTCACTGTAGCCTCTGCTCTTAAAGATCTTCAGCAGAGTCTGTTCTATATTTCGTCTGATTATGCACTCACCAAAGAGCAGATCCTTTGTGCCCTCCGGAGTGATAAGGTCATAATTTCGCATATTATTCCTCCTTGTTACAACAGATCTCCTCGGAAACTTCCGGGGCAGTCTGATAATAATTCACTTTGTCGTGCTAACATGATAACATGATAACATACTACTAAGAAAAAGTCAAGTTAAAACAGTGAGAGCTGTGCGGATTCAGGCAAATCGCCGAATGCACCTGCACTTTTCAACATATCAATTGTTGTTTTTGACACACTGCTCATTTCCTGAAGTTCTTCAACGGAAATGAATCCGCCTTTCTGAACCGTTTCATAAAGACTTTTTGCAGCCGTTTCTCCTATGCCGCTCATTGCCGAAAACGGAATTCTCAGCTTTCCGTCCTCAACAAGATAATCCACAGCGTGGGACTTGAAAAGGTCGATCGGCAGGAATTCATACCCTCTTGAGAGCATCTCATTGGTGATAAGCAGGATATCATAAAGATCGGTTTCTTTTTTTGTACGATCGTTTCCGAGAGCTTTAAGTTCCTCGATACGTGCCCGGACAGCCTCTTTGCCCTTAACGGCAAGCTCGGCATCAAAATCCTCTCCACGCACCGAAAAATAGGTAGAGTAGTATTCCAGAGGCTTGTACAGCTTGAACCATCCAAGCTTGATAGCCGCAATAACATATGCCGCTGCATGAGCCTTCGGGAACATATACTTGATTTTCAGACAGCTCTGGATATACCAATCCGGAACATCATGGCTTTTCAGCATTTCAATTATCTCCGGCGTAAACTGCTTTGTAGCTTTGCCCTTTCGTGTCCATTCCATGATCTGGAATGCCATTTTAGGTTCTACCCCCTTGTAAAGCAGATAAGTCATAATACTGTCACGTGTTCCGATAACGTCCGAAATGGTGCATATTCCCTGACTTATAAGATCCTTTGCATTTCCAAGCCATACGTCCGTACCGTGGGAAAGTCCGGATATTTGCAGAAAGTCACTGAATTTCGTAGGTTTTGCATCCAGAAGCATCTGAATAGTAAATCCCGTTCCCATTTCAGGAATACCAAGGCTTCCTGTTTCGCAGTAAATCTCCTCCGGCGTTACTCCCAGTACATCGCAGTTGGTACACATCCGGATTACTTTCGGATCGGTAGCAGGAACATCCTTTATCTTTATACCCGTCAGATCTTCAAGATGCTTGTACAGAGTAGGCACAACGTGACCCAGTTCGTCAAGTTTAAGTATGGTATCATGAAGAGAATTGAACGTAAAATGTGTTGTTATGATATCCGAATCGGCTGAATCGGCAGGATGCTGAACAGGAGTGAAATCATAAACATCATAGTCGGACGGAACAACTACCATTCCGCCCGGATGCTGACCGGTAGTTCTTTTTATGCCTGTACAGCCGATAGCAAGGCGGTTCATTTCCGCATTGTTGAGAGTGATCCCGTTTTCCTCGCAGTATTTTTTTACATAGCCGTAAGCTGTCTTATCCGCAAGTACGGAAATAGTTCCTGCCTTGAAAACGTTGGTCTTTCCGAAAAGCTGCTCCGTATACCGATGAGCCCAGAACTGGTATTCATCCGAGAAATTCAGATCTATATCCGGAGCCTTATCGCCGTCAAAACCAAGAAAGGTCTCAAAGGGAATGTCGTGACCGTCACGGGTCATATCTGTTCCGCATTCCGGACAGTTTTTTTGCGGAAGGTCAAATCCCGAACCGTATTTTCCGTCCATCATGAATTCACTGTGCTTGCATTTCGGGCAGACATAATGGGGCGGCAGAGGATTTACCTCGGAAATTCCTGCCATTGAAGCAACGAACGAAGAACCTACAGATCCTCGTGAACCTACAAGATATCCGTTTTCAACAGAATTCCACACAAGTTTCTGAGCAATAATATAAAGAACCGAAAATCCGTGCTTGATTATCGAGGACAGCTCTCTGTCAAGCCTTTTTTCAACAAGCTCCGGCAGCGGATCTCCATAGATCTCACGTGCTTTGTCACCGGTGATCTGCTTGAGTTCCTCTTCTGCTCCGTCAATCGTGGGCGTAAACGTTCCCTTTGGGATAGGCCGCACTTCCTCTATCATATCAGCAATCATATTCGTGTTAGTAATGACAACTTCTTTTGCCTTGTCTGCACCAAGGAATTCAAACTCTGCCAGCATTTCATCCGTAGTCCTGAAATACAGCGGAGCCTGATTTTCGGCATCCTTAAAGCCCATGCTCGTAAGGATTATTTTCCGGAATATCGCATCTTTCGGATCAATGAAGTGGACATCGCAGGTAGCGCAGACCGGAATTCCCAATTTTTCGCCAAGTCTGACGATATGCCGGTTATATTCCCGGAGTTCCTCTTCATTTTCAGCCGTTCCCTCACGCACCATAAATTCATTGTTGCATATAGGCTGGATTTCCAGATAATCATAGTATTTTGCAAGTCTTTCCAGTTCGCTTTCCGGTGCTTTATTTATCATAGCCTGAAAAAGTTCACCTGCCTCGCAGGCGCTTCCGAAAATAAGTCCTTCACGGTGAGCGGTCAGAACCGATTTTGGAATAAGAGGTTTCTTATAAAAATAATCAAGGTTGCTGGTTGAAACAAGACGGTAAAGATTTTTCAGTCCCGCCTGATTTCGAACAAGAATTATATGATGATACGATTTCAGCTTTTTGACATCAATATCAAGAGCCGTTATATTAAGATCATTGAGAGTTTTAATGCCTTTTTCATTTACAAGCCGTTCAACAAGCGTTATATATATCTTTGCAAGCATCAATGCATCGTCGGAAGCGTGATGATGATCGAATTTGCCTAATTTCAGCTGTTTGGCGACGTAATTCAGTCTGTGCCTTGCAATATGCGGCAGCATTGCCTGACAAAGAACCAGTGTATCTATCCAGTTATATTCAAATGTTATTCCGCTTCTCCGGCAGGCTTCGTTTATAAAATTAGTATCAAACGTGGCATTATGAGCCGCCAGAACAGGATTATCTCCGCAGAACGCCATAAACTTTTCAACGGCTTCTTTCTCAGACGGAGCATCCTTGACATCTTCATCGCTTATTCCTGTAAGTTCGGTAATCTTTTCGGGAATATGCTTTCCGGGATTCACTTTTGTATTGAAACTGTCCACGACCTGAAGATTTTTCAGCTTCACCGCACCGATCTCCGTAAGTCTGTCGGAGGAAAAACTAAGTCCGGTAGTTTCAACATCGAAAACGATAAGTTCATCGTTAACGCTGCGGCTGTCGGGCTTTTTCAGTATCATAGTGCGGTCAAGATCGTTGACGACATAAGCCTCCATGCCGTAAATGACCTTGAAATTCTTCGGCATATTATACATACAGTCCGGAAATGCCTGCACGCAGCCGTGGTCGGTAACAGCCATTGCCTGATGTCCCCACTGTGCTGCTCTGTTTATAAGAACTACCGGATCTGTTACTGCATCCATTGCAGACATATTGGTATGGCAGTGGAGTTCAACACGCTTTTCAGGATACGTATCCATTTTCGGGATACGCTTTACCTTTATGATGGAATTGGGATTTATGACGATATCTCTTGCAAAACTGTCATAATCGACCTTGCCGCTGACAAGAAGCGTCATTCCGTTTTTGATGCCGGAAAGCTTCATATCCTCGATTTCTTTATTCGTACCGAAAATCTTCACTTTCAGCGAACCGCTGTAATCGGTGATATCAAATGTAACTACAGTTTTCTCATTGCGCAGCTCCTTGATCTCAGAATCGAAAACGTCGCCGACCACAACCGTACGCTCACCGAGAATCTTTACTGCTTCACTGATAGAAACCGGCTTTTCACGGATTGCCCTGCCCTTGATGATCTCTGCCGATTCCGCATCAAATTCCGTATTCATAGAACCTATGTCTATAGATACCGTAGGCACGGATGCTCTTATCTCATCCTCACGCTGCTCTTCCTTTGATTTTTCCGGAATAAGCTGACTACTGTGATCCGGAAGTTCTGCTGCGCATTTTTCCATGATCTCATCATATTCTTCGTCGGAAACCGACTTTTCACCGATAAGCGATACGGTTATCCTCATGCCGAACATATTATATATCAGTCTGGAAAAACTGCCGCAGAAATCAAATTTCGTGAGTATATCCATACCGCCATGAACCAGTTTTATATCAAGCCTGTCCTCACGGAGATCAGCCTCACTGTCATCAAGAAATCCGTTGACAACCGAAATATCCCTTTTCAGCAGCTTTATAAGCTCCCCTAAACATTCCATACCGAAAACCGACTCCGGATAACGGCATTGCAGCCGGAGCTTTTCTATTTTTATAGCTTCTTCCGCCGATTTCTCAAAAGCAAAAATATCCTCTGCCGGTACGATCTTATCGTAATGAGCAAAAAAAGTCATACTGTCCAGCTTGTCGGAATATGTAATTTTAAAAATTTCTCCGCAGCGAACGCTTTCCGGAATATCCGCGCCGCATTCCTTCAGAAATTCAGCTAAATTAACGTTCATATATCAAAGTCTGCTGATCTCCGCAAGAAGTTCGGAGACAATATCCTCCTCTTTGATTTTGCGCTGTGTTCCGTCTTTTTTAAAGATAACCGCACAGCCGTTTCCGCCGGCAATTCCGATATCTGCTTCACGTGCCTCTCCCGGGCCGTTTACAATACATCCCATAACGGCGACAGTAATATTCTTGTCCATATCCCTGACAGCATCTTCAACTGCCTTTGCAGCCTTTACCAGATCTATCCTTGTTCTGCCGCAGGTCGGACATGAAACTATCTTCACGCCCTCTCTTTTGCCGACAGCTTTAAGAATATCCTTTGCCGCTGCAATTTCCTTTACGGGATCGTCAGTCAGCGAAACACGTATAGTTTCGCCTATGCCGTCGCAAAGCAGCGATCCTATGCCAACAGCGGATTTAATCAATCCCATGCGTTCTGTTCCTGCTTCGGTCACACCAAGATGCAGAGGATACGGACACTTTTCTGCCGCAAGCCTGTACGACTGTATCATGCGGCTGACATCCGAAGATTTTATGGATATAACTATATCCGTGAAATCGCAATGTTCCAGCATTGCAGCATGGTTCAGAGCACTTTCAACAAGAGCTTCCGGAGTCGGCGAACCGTATTTTGCAAGAAGTTCCTTTTCAAGCGAACCTGAATTCACCCCTATTCTTATAGGGATATTCCTTGCCGTACAGGCATCAGCGACCTGCTTTACCCTGTCCATTCCTCCGATATTTCCGGGATTAATCCTGATCTTGTCCACTCCAGCAGCGGCAGCCTCCAGTGCAAGACGATAGTCAAAATGTATATCCGCAACAAGAGGGATGCTCACCTTTTCCTTTATGGCAGGAATCAGCTTTACTGCGTCCATATCCGGGATAGCCGCCCGGATTATTTCGCAGCCCGCCTTTTCAAGCTCAACTGCCTGTCTGACGCTTCCGCTGATATCGTCAGAACGTACATTGAGCATGGACTGAATATATATATGATTTCCGTCAAGGATGCAATCCCCCACACGGACAGGTTTAACGTTTCTCATAGATTAACCTCCTGTAACAAGCTTTATAATATCGTTATATGTTGCAAAGATCATAATACCGAACAGCAGAAGCATTCCTGCAAGATGAACATATCCCTCGTGCTCTGGTTTGATAGGCTTTCCACGGACAAGCTCGATGAGGCAGAAAAGTAGTCTGCCGCCGTCAAGTCCGGGAACAGGCAGCAGATTGAAAATTCCCACATTTATGGTAATCAGCGCCGTTACGTAAAGCAGATTGAATATGATATTACCTTTATCCTCGGTCTTTTGAGTGGCGACCTCACTTATCTCCGAAACGACGCCCACAGGTCCGGAAATGGCTTCTTTTTCCACTTTTCCCGTAACAAGCTGTTTAAGAGAAAGTCCCACAATATGGGTCATTGACATGAAAATATCACTTGAACCTTTTATAACGGTCAACGGTGTCTTTTTCCGGTACACAAGTCCGAAATCCCATTCGCTGCCGTCAATAGAATTGCAGAATTCCACATCTTCCAGTTTCACCTTTTTTCCGTCACGCCTTACGACAACGGTTCTTTTCCCGTCCACAGCGGAATTTGTCTCAAAGATAAAATTAAGATCAAGAACACTGAACACACGAGACCCATCAACACTCAGTATCTTATCTTTTTTCTTTAATTTGTCATTGCTTGTGGAATAGTAGATTATGCTCCCATCCTCATTCAATTTACCGCCGTATCCGACTTCAGAAGCAGGGATCTCCTCATTCATATCCGGAACAGACAGCCTCTTTCCGAAACGCCAAGCAAGAGTACGGCATCTGAATCCGTCCGACACATTTTCGTCATTGCGGATACCCACAAAGCCGGAAACTTTTGTGGTCGGAACATCATCCATCATGCTTACCATAGGGATGAGTACGCAGAATCCGAGCACAAAATTCATGACAGCTCCTGCCACAAGAACGATCATCCTCTTCCAGAGCTTTGCATTACGGAAAGCACGTGGACTGTCATCTGTTGAATCTTCTCCCTCCATAGCGCAGTAACCGCCTACAGGCAGAAGTCTCAGTGAATACATCGTTTCACCTTTCTGTTTCTGAATGATCTTAGGTCCCATTCCCACAGAAAATTCAATTACCTTTATTCCGCTGAGCTTGGCACAGATGAAATGTCCGAACTCATGAACAGTAACAATAATTCCGAATATTATGATTGCAATGATAATGCCCATGTACTTTTATCCTTTCATTGATTGCTGACTTCGATTTTCTTTCTTACATAGCTTCTTGCCGCAGAATCTGCCTTCATTACATCCTCATAGGAGCGTATTTCTGAATGGGGAAATTCTTCAAGAACCGATGAAACAATCTCGCCTATGCTTATAAAATCAATCTCGTCATTAAGAAACGCACGCACTGCCTCCTCATTAGCTGAATTGACAAGACACGGATAAGCTCCGCCCCGCCTGATCGCCTCTATAGCGGCTGAAAGGCATTTGAATGTCTTGTAATCCGGCTTTTCAAAGGTCAGTCTGCCGTAGTCGGTCAGTGAAAGACGTCCCGTGGGACATGGCATACGGTCGGGGTAAAGAAGCGCATACTGTATCGGTATCTTCATATCGGGCACGCCAAGCTGTGCGATGACTGAATAATCATCGTATTCAACTGCCGAATGAACAACGCTCTGACGATGTACAACGATCTCTATCTGTTCCGGTTTGAGATTGAAAAGCCACTTTGCCTCGATAAATTCAAGTCCCTTATTCATGAGGGTTGCGGAATCAATCGTTATCTTGTTTCCCATGCTCCAGTTTGGATGTTTAAGGGCATCTGCCTTGGTGACATTCTTCAGTTCTTCATAAGATCTGCCAAAAAACGGGCCGCCCGAAGCCGTAAGTATCACCTTGCTGAGCTGTGAACGTTTATTTCCCTGCAAACACTGAAATATAGCCGAATGTTCACTGTCAACGGGATAAATTCTGACACCCTTTTCCTTTGCAAGAGACATTACGAGTTCTCCGCCTGCAACGAGCGTCTCCTTATTGGCAAGAGCGATATCCTTTCCTGCCTTTATTGCAGTAAGGGTCGGCAGAAGCCCGACCATTCCGACCACGGAATTAAGAACGATATCGTTCTGCGGAAGTGCGGCTATTTCACAAAGTCCTTCCATACCGCAGAGAACTTTTATGCCCGTATCAGCAAGACGCTCTTTCATTTCGGCATATTTTGCTTCGTTGTATATGCCGACATATTCCGGACAGAATTTTCTTGCCTGCTGTTCAAGAAGTTCCGTACTGCTGTGAGCAGCAAGAGCTGTAATTTTTATTCCATGCTTCTCACATACCTCAAGGGACTGAGTGCCGATAGAGCCTGTAGAACCAAGGATAGAAATTTTTTTGTTCATATATGCCTCCGATAAAATATTATGTGATTTATTCCGATAAAATGCGAAAGGGACTATACGCTTGTTATACGTTTAGTCTCCTTTCTTGTTGTTATGATTTAAAGCAGCATATCATCCAAAACGATAAATGCAAAAAATGTGGGCAGGACAAAAAGCACGCTGTCAAAACGATCCATAAGTCCGCCATGACCGGGCATGATCTTTCCGTAATCCTTGAAACCGATCTGCCGTTTTACCATTGAAGCCGAAAGATCTCCTACCGTTCCGATAACGGCACAAACCGCACCAATGATAAAAGCTCCCGGTGCAAATTCATTGTCATAGACAAAAATTGCAGCCGTAAAGACGATTCCTGTAGTGACGATTCCGCCGATAAATCCCTCGATAGTTTTCTTGGGGCTTATCTCCGGGCAAAGCTTATGCTTGCCGATTGCTACCCCTGTGAAATATGCACCCGTATCGGCTATCCATGCGCCGCAAAGTCCCAACACAAGGTAGAAAACGCCAAATCTTCTGTCGATACGAACCATTGTGCTCATTGCCTGCGGAACGAGAATAGTCACCGCAAGTGCAAAGAAGATCTGCTCATAGCGTAATTCCTTATGCTTTTTCAGCCATGTAATAAATATAACAAATGCCGCCGCAAGAATCAGCATAAAAGGATACATCCGCAGTTTTAAAAAATTCGCATTTACATATCCTGTCATACAGTCAATGCATTCGCCGTCAAAAATACGCCCACAGTCAGTAGTTTCATATTCATTGTATATAAACGGCATTGCCATACCGCAAATCTCCGAAGCAATCAGTATCGGAAGATTTTTTTCCAGCTTTACAGCTCTCAGAAGCTCAAACAGCATTACTGCTATCATTGCCGAAACCATGATCGGAAGAAGTATTGTATCGTGGAAAATAAACACCACGATCATTATAGCCACACCGACAGCACCGGAAATTATCCTTGTAAGCATTCAGACACCCCCGAATCGCCGATTGCGTCTGCCGAACTCAATGAGAGCCTTATCAAGCTCCGCCGGAGTGAAATCAGGCCAGAGAACATCCGTAAAATAATATTCTGCATAAGCACACTGCCAGATAAGATAATTAGAAAGACGCATCTCTCCGCTGGGGCGTATCAGGAGATCAACATCGGGCAATCCTTTTGTGTAAAGTTCGTCCGCAACGGACTGTTCTGTTATGTCTTCCGGCTTTATTTCGCCGTTTACAGCCTTTTGCGCCAGAATGCGTGCCGCATGGGCAAGTTCGTCACGTCCGCCGTAGTTTACAGCCATCATCAGATTCATTTCGGTGTAGTGGGCGGTATCCTCCTCCAGCTTTATCATTTTCTGCTGAAGATCCTCATCAAATGCGCTCTTATCGCCCAGAAAGATCATCCGTGTATTCTCGCTGAGGAAGTTGCGGACATCCACAATATATTCACGGAAAAGTTCCATGATAGTGTTTACTTCATCATCAGGGCGCTGCCAGTTTTCCGTTGAAAATGCGTAAAAAGAGATATTCTTCAAACCGATATCCTTACAGTAACGAACTATCTTCTTAAAATTCTTTGCTCCCTCCCTATGACCGAAGGGACGTGGCAGACCACGTTTTTTTGCCCATCTTCCGTTTCCGTCCATAATAAATCCGACGTGCTGCGGAAGATTTTCAGGCAGAGCAATCTGCTCTTTTTCCTTTTTGCCGAATATTGCCATTATTTCACCGTTATACCGTCATTATCTCTTTTTCTTTTGCTGCGACAGCCTTGTCAACATCATCGCAGAATTTGTCTGTGATATCCTGAACTTTTTTCTCACAGTCCTTCATATCGTCCTCTGTGATCTCGGAATTCTTCTTCATAGCCTTGAATTTTTCTATAGTATCACGGCGCACAGAGCGGACGGTAACTTTGCACTCTTCTCCGTATTTCTTTATGGTTTTGCAGAGATCCTTACGTCTTTCCTCAGTGAGCTGCGGGAAAACAAGACGGATAGCAGAGCCGTCATTTGTAGGTGTGATTCCCACATCGGAAGCAAGGATAGCCTTTTCGATAAGCTTGAGAGCCGACTTGTCCCATGGCTGGATAACAAGGATCCTTGCCTCGGACACAGAAACAGCAGCCATCTGATTGACGGGAGTAGGTGCTCCGTAGTAATCGACCATTACCTTGTCAAGAACGGCAGGATTTGCTCTTCCTGCACGGATAGCTGCAAATTCATTATTCAGAGCATTAAGGCTCTTATTCATTTTTTCTTTTGCTGTATTGATTATTTCTTTCATTGTAGTTTCTTCCTTTCAAAATTAATTTTCGGAAACGACAGTTCCGACATTTTTGCCCATTACCGCATCATATATATTATCAGGGCGGCTGAGATCAAATACGAACATCTTCATTCCGTTGTCACGGCACATGGTAGCTGCTGTTGAATCCATTACCTGTAAGCCGTCATTAAGCACCTGACTGAATGTAAGACTGTCATATTTTTTTGCGTCGTCATACTTATGAGGATCCTTATCATAAACTCCGTCAACAAGAGTTGCTTTCAGGAAAATATCAGCCTGTATCTCTACGGCACGCAGTGATGCAGCCGTATCGGTCGAGAAAAACGGATTTCCCGTTCCGCAGCCAAAAATAACTACTCTGCCCTTTTCCAGATGGCGCACCGCCCTGTTCCGGATATACGGTTCAGCGACCTGCTGCATGAGAATAGCAGTCTGCACACGGGTAACGCATCCGAGAGATTCAAGAACATCGGCAAGAGCAAGAGCATTCATAGCCGTTGCAAGCATTCCGATATGGTCGGCACGTGTTCTGTCCATTGCGCCGCTGGAACGGCCTCTCCAGAAATTGCCTCCTCCGATGACAATGCCGACCTGAACGCCTGCATCAACGGAAATTTTCACCTGTCTGGCAACCTCTTTGACTGTATCTTCGTCAAAACCGGTTTTTTTCGGTCCGGCAAGTGCTTCACCGCTTAACTTCAAAAACACTCGTTTCATGTCCATATGGTCATACGTCTCCTTTTTAAACTCTATCGGTATCATACCATATCTTCCAGGTTTTGAAAAGAGAAAAAAAACGTCTCCCCATTCCCTTCTTTGCTTCGCTGCACGCACACGGAGGCGCAGTAGTCCGGAAGAGAAAACTCCTGAAAACGATACCTGTCTTCTTTTGG
>UQXS01000006.1 GCA_900545125.1 uncultured Ruminococcus sp. | reverse complement strand
GACTGCTTATAATCCTCAAAACGTATAAGTATTGGGAGAACATCAACGGAGCAGGTATATCCCATACGCAGCAGCTCCGATCTGTTGTAGGCGGAATCCGCAAGACAATAATCCAGTTTGTCTTTCAGATATTCCACGCCCTTATAGCCGTACTCCGTCAGGGATGCGGCAGCCGTACTGTACGGACGAAAAAACTCCGGCGGCGTGATGTTATGATATATCATCATTTTGCGGCAGTCAAATTCAGGTATCTTAAATGTAAGATCCGTTCCCGTTGACTTGTGATATATCAGCACATCGTCTTTTCTGAGATTTTTCAGGCGGCTGATATTCTTTGCCGAATCGGACGGCAGACGCTTGTCGATATTTTCGGCGTATATTTCGGAAATATATCCCATATCGGATATGGCTTTTCCAAGAGCGATAGTATCGTTGCCGATAGCATCGCCGAAAGACAAAGTCGGCAGAAGCTGTACTATTCTCATTCTGACTCCTGCTTTCCGAGAGCATCCCTGAGCGACGAATTTTCACGCTCCAGAGAATCGATCCGGCTGCGCAGTTCTTTCTGCGCAAGTTCCAGCGTTTCCAGTCTTGACAGCAGTTCTCCGGTGCTGTCGTCCTGATTACTTTCTGCGTTGTTCTTCATCACGTTAAGTACGTTCACAGTTGCCGCATTGAAGCTGTTCTGCTCAAAAACCACCGGTTCTACATAGAACTTTACCAGCTTGCGGATAACTTTCTTGAAAAACACCTTTACCGGATTTCCCGGAATAGGCTTATACGGCTGAACATAGTGATGTGCATTCATATAGTCAAGAGCCTCGTCGGCTGCCGACAGGGAATTTTCCGTTCCGGCGGCAGCCTGAACCGGCTTTCTATAGGGAACATCTTCAAAGCTGAGCATATCCGATGTAAGTCCCTTTTCCTTGATCTCTCGCTTTATCTGCGCCATTATTTCTTCAATATTTATCTTGCTTTCCATTTTTATCATTCCTTAACTTTTGTAGCTATAACTGCATAATCCTGACTGCCGTAGAGCAGTCCGGAAACATTCTTCATAGCGCTGTTGAATTCGTCCGCTCCCTCGATATTCAGTTCCGGAATACTGAAAGGCGGTCTGCTCTGCTCGGTGTATATAATTTCTGTCTGCGTAAATCCTGCCTTTTCCAGAAAGTACTTCATAGTCAGCGGATGTACGGGCTTGATATGCGACGGGTCAATATAAAAAGCGTTTGTATATATCGCCAGCGACGTAGGATTCGGCGTCTCAATAACAATGCATCCTCCGGCGGAAAGCTTTTCGTAAGCCGTATTGCACAGACGTATTATCTCTCCTGTTTTCAGATGCTCGACTACCTGTCCGACAAAAATTCCGTCAACAGTATCCTGTCTTGACAGAAATTCTGCTCCGTCGCCGCATTCGGCAGAAAGTCCTTTCATATTGCAGTAGTCCACATACGGCTCGTAGATATCAACACCGTGTGCATTAATACCGCTGTCTTTCATAAGGGAAAGGAATTCGCCCCGTCCGCAGCCGATATCCACCACGTTTTTCTTACCCCGGAAGTATTCAAGGTAGACCTCCTGAGCCTTTCTGATACTTTCTATCGAACCTCTGAAATGATTTTCAAAATCAAAGTAGTCAATTTCCTCGTACTCGGAATCTCCGCTGTCCTGCGGCAGGGCGGCAGCAGGAACAAGCCGGGTTTCCGCGTTCTGAACTGTGCCGGTGCTCTTTTTGTTTTTCATTCCCTTTTCTATGACAGTAAGTTTGAGCTTGGCAAATTCGCTGTCTGCCGAAAGTCTTTCAATAGCGGCATTATTATTTCTCAGATTGACACTTATGTTTTCAAGATCACCGTGCAGCGCTGACGTGAGAACTTCCACGCCGTCAAGCCTTTCCTGTGAAAGCAGTTTTACCGATTCGATTTTTTCATTCATTCCGTCAAAAAATCTGCGAATATCATCCAACGATTTTTCAAGTTCCTCGGTACGCTGACTTAAAAGCTGTATATCCTGAGATACAGCTCCGATTCCCTGATAAAAGGAATGAAAAAACACTCTCCGGAAAAAAGAAATGATACTTCCCCGTGTTTTTTTGTTCATATAATCGCTTGTGTTGCTCATATTTATATTTTACCTTCTTTAATCAATATTCCACTTGTGCTTTATACGTGCAATTCCGACATCGCCCAGTGAATTTATAATTTCGACGGTATAAGCCTCACGGAAGTAATCGACCGGGATGCCGTCTCCAGTTTCGATAGCAAAATCTATCAGATATTCTCCGGCAAGAAGAGGCACATCCTCCAGAACTATCTCTGCCGTGCCGCTTTCTGTGAGCCGGATCTCCTCATGCTTGTCTATTCTGGTATTCGTGCCGTAGCATTGTATTCCGTCACGGCTGAATATCCCAATGCCGAAAACCGCATCGTTTACGGGATTTTTCACTGTATACCCTATCCTGAATACGATAGTCTCACCTGTCCGGAAAATTTTCTGCTGTACGCCCTCAGACGAATACGCTCTGATATTTTTTATTTTTGCATCGCCGCTTCCCCAGCGTTTGGACGGCTGTTCGCCGGATTCTTCTTCGCCTGCCGATGTTTCTGCCGTTTCCGGAGCTTCCTCTGTTTCGCTGTTTTCAAGCTCCCTGCTGGAAGCTTCCTGTAGTTTTCTGCCCATAAAATCGAGGTATTCAAGATCAATTTCCTTTGGATTTCCCTCAGCTTTTATAAGTCCGTCGTGAATCCAGATGGAACGGTCGCATATCTGCTCGATCTGACCGAGAGAATGAGAAACGATAACGATAGTCGTACCGTGCGACTTTATTTCTTTAAGCTTATTAAAGCATTTTGCCTGAAAATTTGCATCGCCGACCGCCAGTATCTCGTCTATAAGGAGTATATCCGCATCCACATTTATCGCAACCGAAAACGCAAGACGCATATACATTCCGGAGGAATACGTTCTGACAGGATTGTCAATGAATTCTTCCAGTTCCGAAAAACTGATGATATCATTTAACCGGGCGTCGATCTCCTTTTTTGTAAGTCCGAAAATAGCGGCATTGGTGTAGATGTTCTCACGTCCGCTCATATCGGGGTGAAATCCTGCCCCCAGTTCGATAAGACTTGAAACCCTGCCTTTCATGGTGATCGTGCCTGAATCCGGAAACATTATCTTTGTCAGCAGTTTAAGTGTCGTGGATTTTCCACAGCCGTTATGACCTATAAGACCGATAGCTTCGCCTTTTCTGACCCGAAAGCTTATCCCTTTCAGAACTCTGCGTTCCTCAAAACGGCTTCGCTTACGGAAAAGCAGACGCTCCTTGAGCTGCGAGCCTTTATCCGGAAAGACCTTGAAGCTTTTGGTAATATTATTTACATCAATCGCAATATCATTCACAGCCATTTATAATTCCTCCGCAAAGTGACGCTGAAGTTTGTTGAAAACCAGACACCCCAGCACCAGAAAGAACAATCCGAATCCTATAGCCGAAAGCAGCGAGGACAGATCCGGCATTGCCTTATTATACAGAACAGTCCGGTAGCACTCGATAACGTGCGTCATAGGGTTGAGATTGAATACCGGAAGAAGTCTTTCCGGAACGATCGACTTATCGTACATGATAGGTGTCATGTACATCCACATCATCGACAGGATTCCAAGTATATGCTCCATATCCCTGAAATAAACAGTCACAGCCGATGCCAGCAGAGCCATTCCGAGAGCCATGAGATATTCCACCGCCATAATGATCGGAAGTGTCAGAAGCGCCAGAAAATTAATGCCTGCACCGGTCAGAATTATCACCGCAAATATGACGATAAAACACAGCAGCATATTGACAAAGCAGCTTGTTACATAGGAAATCGGGATTACCATGCGTGGAAAGTAAATCTTCTTTATAAGATCTTTCTGAGCCACTATCGAGGATGCTCCGACGGTGAGCGAAGAAGAAAAGAATATCCACGGAATGAGCGCAACAAACAGATAGAGATAATACCGCTCAATATTCGATTTGAGAATGAAAGAAAACACTACCGTATATACTACCAGCTGAAGCAGAGGATTTATGAACGTCCATAAAAAGCCAAGTGCCGAGCCTTTGTAGCGTCCTCTCAGGTCTTTTTTTACCAGACTGAATATCATCTGTCTGTAAGCATACAATTCTTTTATTGTATTCATTTATAGCTCCTTTTTTACAGGTGAACAAAATTTGCCATAGTATTTTTTAATTATAACATATTGTATACTCCGATGTCAATAGTTATAAGAGCAATACACACGGAAAGCAATAATAATCAGAAATCATTATAATAAACGGCTGCACATTTCATGCACAGCCGCTTTTATGATTTACTTCTCTGTTTCTTCCTCATCGTGAACGTCAAGGATCTCCAGTATCACCTTTTCTACTGTCTGTTCGTTCACAACAGCCGCAGTTATCCTGAAAATGCCTGTTTCGGCAATCTCTCCGGACTCCGGAATATGTTCCATGACATCCGTTACCCAGCCGCCTACGGATGTATAATCGGTCTGAATAAGATCATCGTCAAGATCGAGCTGTTCAAGAAGTCTGCTTATGCTCATATCTCCGGCTACTTCATACTTATTCTCCGAGATCATTCTGGCACTGCTTACTATCTCATCTTCTTCATCGTAGATCTCACCCACAAGCTCCTCGATTATATCTTCCAGCGTAACGATTCCCTTTGTACCGCCGTACTGATCGGTAACGACCGCAAGATGCACCTTTGATCTCTGCATATCACGCATGGTCTCATTTATAAGCTTTGTATCCGCAATATGTGTGACATCCTGAATAATGTCATGTATATCGTTTCCGCCCTCGGTAAGCATCTTGAAAAAAGCCTTGTTGGTAATCATTCCGACTATATCATCCAGACTTTTTTCATACACCGGAAGGCGTGAGTACATTTCGGTGATGAATATTTCCTTTATCTCATCGAGGCTCATGCCTATTTCCACACCGATAATTTTTACTCTGGGTATAAGTATCTCATTGACCGTGATCTCATCAAATTCCAGAGCGCTCTTCACCAGTTCGCTTTCCTGTTCTTCGATAACGCCCTGTTCTTCGATCTCGTCTATCATATATTTAAGCTCGTCTTCGGTCACGCTCGGAGCTTCATCACCGCCGCTGGAGATAAGCGATGACAATCCGTTGAGAGCAACAACAAAAGGCTTAAAAACCGTTACCAGCACTGAAAGCGGAGCAGCGAACAGCAGTGCAAGCTTCTCAGCATTTCTCTTGGCATAGGATTTCGGCAGAACTTCACCGAATATCAGAACCAGAACAGTAACAACTACCGTAGACACAGCGGCGCCGTTGCTTCCGATAATTTCAATAAAAATCAGCGTGCTTACCGATGATATCGCAATATTCACGATATTATTTCCTATAAGAACAGCTGTAAGAACATCGTCAAACTTATTTGCAAGCTTAAGAGCTCTTGCCGCCTTTTTATTGCCCTGAGAAGCGTAGTTTTTCAGTCTCAGCTTGTTTACGCTTGAAAAAGCTGTTTCCGTGCTTGAAAACAAAGCCGAAAAGATCATCATTATTACAACAAGTATAATTTTCCCTATGTCAGAATTATCCATAACTAACCTTTCTGTTTTTTAAATCAAAGGACGCCCATTTTGCCGGACGCCCTTATTTTTGGGATTATTTGCTTTTTCCTGAATTCTTCTTATTTGCCGGTTTTTCCGCAGATTTTTTTTCTTCCGTACTGCTTTCATCCGCACTGATATCAGTGTCAGATGCCGTATCATCAATATCATCATCAGTATCTTCTGCGCTTTCAGCAGCCGTCTTTTTTGAACTGTCAGATCTTATTGCAAAAACAAATGCAATAATGATATAGATTATCAGAACCAGTGCTTCCACGACGATCAACGGCATGAGTGAAGCGTGTAAAATGGATTTTACGGTATCTATCTTGGAATTTACAGCCGGAGCAAAAATATTGTAGGCGTTTGCAAACTCTTCTGTTTCATAATACTGTTCGGATGCGATCCTTGTTATCTCAATAAGGCGATTTACTTTATCATTAAGTTTAGCAATCTCACCTACAGTATAGTCTTCCATATCCTTAGTGCCTTCTTTGCCTTTTTCAAGGCCTTCCTTGCGCTGAGTATACATACTGATATCCTGTTTTACATTTGCCAGCTGAGTTGCCACGTTGTCATAGCGTTCTACAAGCTTATCGTACTGCTCGGAACTTTGTGAAAGTTCCTGACTTGTTCCGTCAATGCCGCTCATTACAAGAACGGTATCTTTCTTGTAGGAATCAATAGCTGTCTTCAGATTTGCAAGTCTTTCCGTGTAAGCATTTTTTTCACGGTTAAGTTCATCTATATTATACTGATAATATGCGATGGTTGCTGTCTTATCCTTGGTAACGTTATTAACCGTAACATATGAAGATATTCTTGCGAGATCAATTCTCTTAACTGCGTCAATAGACTGGGAGATATCATCAAATGTATAACCGGTAAGTCCATCTTCGCCCTCAACACCTGTTTCCTTTGAACGGAAATGGCTTGAATCACTGCGTGAAAGCGTATTGACATAATCGGAAAGCGCATTGAGATTTACTCTGAACAGATCAACTGCTTCGCTGTAGTCATAATCCTCATAACTTACGGCTGAGAGCGACTGTCCGAGAGATTTGTTGTAACCGTACTGGTCAAAGAAGTAATCACGGTAATGATTGAGCATAGAATTCAATACCTGCACTGCCTTGCCTTTTGTAAGACCGGTACTGCCGTAATCAAAGCTTACCTTGAACTGCGTCGGATAATAGGTGACATCAAGCATAGCCTGTGCAGCAGCAAGATTGCCGTTTGTTGAATTTTCATAGACGCTCTTATAGGTCGTCATTTTATCAATAGCATCCGAAGGAATAACACCCTCAAATGTAATAGCGTTCCTTACAGCATCAGCCTCTTCAAGGTCAATATCGTTTTCGGCAAGAGCCTCAGAGATAACCTGAACATTCTTGACAGTATTGATATCAAAAGTATGTCCTGCCGGATCTTCTCCGCTTTCTATGCCTTTATAGTTAAATCCTATAAGAGCTTTAAGCGGCGTTTTATTACATACAACACCTATGGTCTTGATTCCTGCCACGCCTACAAAAACGATAACAGCAACAATCACCCAAGGGAGAAAATATCTTTTAAGCCCTTTTCCAAAACTTGATATTGACAGAACTACGCTGTCCTTATCGTCCTCATCACTTTTAATTGTAACATTAAGGTTACGTTCTTCTTTTTTTGACATTGTGCCCTCCATTTCAGCTTGTTCCAGAGATGATAAATTTATTTTTCCTCATGATATTATATCACTATTTGCCTGATACGTCAATATTTTTTTCCCATATCCCCACATTTTCCAGTATTTAGCCAAATATTTGCAATAACACACTTAACGATTTGCCAAAATCAACAAAGTCAGCCGTTCTGTGGAAAAGCAATATCCAGAACGTCTATCTTTCCTGTACCGTGATATACCAGATACAGCGGATATACGCCGCAGGGAAAATTTACAGCAGACGAAATTTCCGTCCATTTCTCACAGGGCAGAACACTGATCTCTCCCAGACAATCTCCGCCGATCTCAGTATACACGCCGATAGTACCGCCGCCCTTTCCACGGACGGTAACAGACAGTCTGTCTGTACCGGAAAACTCAAAATATCTGAATCCTATAAGCGTATTATTGCATACTTCGCCGATATACCGTTCATTTCCTGAATGGGTGACATTGGGGAAACTTTCGGTATAAATGCTGTTTGAACCATGGGGCATCCTGCCGTTGGTGATACAGCAGGCTATCGGCGCAGGATATCTTCCCACACCTGCTAAAGGCGCTCCGTTAAGACCGCATGAAGTTATTTTGACCTGCGTTATAGTTCCGTCATCACTTATAGATATCCTCTCTGCGCACGCCTGACGGCTGTAATCGGATTTATGTGTCAGCCTGTGATAAAATACGTACCACTGACCGCTTATCTCAATAATGCTGCCGTGAGTCGTACCGGTCATATTCATTCGGTTTTCGTCGGATATACCGTTGATTCCGACATCTCCGTTGGAAACTATAGTTCCGCCGAATGTAAAATCACGGTCGGGATAGTCGCTTATGGCATAGCAAAGCTCATGATTTTTCTGCGAAGAGAACACAAAATAATATTTTTCTCCCACCTTTCTCATGGAACTTGCCTCAAAGAACTCATGTCCGCCGAAATCGGCTTCATAGGGAATAATATGCTTTGCATCCTCCCTGACAGTGAGCATATCGTCCTCCAGAACAACCATGCACGCTCCGTTTACATTGTCGGGAGTTCCGAGTATCTCCTCTGCCGTTTTGTTATAACGCTTCTGAACATCTGCAAGTTTCCGGCTGTCAGCGGCAAGTATCTCATTGGACTCGTTCATGTACTGCGTTCCGTAATAGATGCGGATCGTTCCGCCGTCGTTGAAAGCGCAGGGGTCAAAGCAGACGTACTTCTTCATGGGTTTTCCGTCCGGATAACGAACATATCCCAGATATTCATACTTGCCTGCCGGAGTATCGCATACTGCCACTGATATAGGACCAAAATATCCTCCGAAGCCACGCTCTCCGGACATACAATAGTAAAGATAATATCTGCCGTCGTTTCCCTGAACCACATCGGGAGCATACATATAGGGACGCCCGGCGCTGTCAGGATCCTGTGAAGCACTGTAGATCACTCCCTCGCACCGCCAGTCGGACAGATCATCCACGGGAGCGGAATATACCGTATAATCGCCCATGCAGAATGTTTCTCCGCCCTCTTGGTCATGAGAACCGTAAAGATATACTCTGTCCCCGAAGATATGGGGTTCTCCGTCCGGAATATACTCGTCAAGAGGCAGAAAAGGATTAAAAGCCTGTTTTTTCATAATCACTTCCAAATCTCCCAATCGTCAGATAGTGTGTCCGTTGCGTTTCAGAACGTCAATTATCGCATTCACGCAGGTATGACATATCTCTTCGTTTTCTGCTTCTGCCATAACACGCACAAGAGGCTCTGTGCCGCTTTCACGGACAAGTATTCTTCCGGATTCACCAAGCTCCGATGCGGCTTTTTCAACGGCAGCCTTTACATCCGGATCAGCCTGAGCTGCAGATTTATCCTTTACCCTGACATTTTCAAGCACCTGAGGATAAACGGTGAAAGGCGCAGCCAGTTCGCTGAGAGGCTTCTCTCTTGCCATAATGACTTCCATTATTTTCAGGCTGGTGAGAATACCGTCACCGGTGGATGCATACTTGGAAAAGATAATATGTCCCGACTGTTCTCCGCCCAGACGGCATCCGTTTTCTTTCATGTACTCGTAGACATACTTGTCACCTACAGCCGTTTTGGCGTAGCCCACGCCAATCTCATCAAAAGCCTTATAAAGCCCGAAATTCGACATTATCGTTGTCACGACCGTATTGGCAAGAAGTTTTCCTCTCTCTTTCATGTAGCGTCCGTATATGTATAGGATATGATCGCCGGAAATGACGTTTCCTTTTTCGTCTACACAAAGACAGCGGTCGGCGTCGCCGTCATAGGCAAAACCGACATCCAGTCCGTTTTCCACAACAAACTTACAGAGTCCCTCTATGTGTGTTGAACCTGCGTTCATATTTATATTAGTACCGTCCGGTTCTGCATTGATAACATATGTCTCTGCTCCGAGGGCATCGAAAACAGCCTTTGCAATATTCCATGAAGCTCCGTTGGCACAGTCAAGTCCCACTTTCTTTCCACGGAAAGAATAAACGCCCAGTGAAATAAGATATCCGATATAGCGGTTTCTTCCGGAAACATAGTCTACCGTGCGTCCTATCTCTGCATCGTGCGCAAAAGGAAGTTCCTGCCATTCCTGACCAAAAACTGTAAGATTTCCGTCAAGATAAGCTTCAACCAGAGCTATTACATCATCTTCCATTTTCTCGCCTTTGCCGTTTATCAGCTTGAGTCCGTTGTCGTAATACGGATTATGGCTGGCGGAAATCATTATTGCGCAGTCAAAATTATCAACACGTGATATATATGCAACCGATGGCGTAGTGGTAACGTGGAGCAGATATGCGTCTGCACCCGAAGCCGTAAGACCTCCCACAAGGCTGTATTCAAACATATAGCTGGAACGTCTCGTATCCTTTCCGATGAGAACACGGGGGGCGGAGCTGTCGCCCTTTTGTTTTTTCAGTTCTTTATAGTACCATCCTAAAAATCTTCCTACTTTAAATGCATGGTCTGCCGTAAGATTTTCATTTGCAGTTCCTCTGAATCCGTCTGTACCAAAATATTTACCCAAATCTCTATACTCCTAACATTATATATTTGCCGGAAATTTCCCCGGTTATATATAATTATATCATTTATTTCGTCTATAGTCAATGGCTTTTTTTAAATAATCGCACAATT
The DNA here is from genome assembly GCA_900545125.1 of uncultured Ruminococcus sp. Lineage (GTDB taxonomy): Bacteria > Bacillota > Clostridia > Oscillospirales > Ruminococcaceae > Ruminococcus. Next base: position 16,811 of record UQXS01000006.1, on the reverse strand, counting down.
TTGCATAAAAAAACTATGGACAATCATAATTTTTTGTGATATAATATCAATAGAATCATATCGGAGGTCTGACATGACCCTCCACGAAAGCAGAGGTTTTTTCTATGAAAATGACGTTCATCGGAGCCACCCATGAAGTTACGGGAAGCTGTACATATATTGAAGCCTGCGGAAAAAAGTTCCTTGTGGATTTCGGAATGCAGCAAGGAGAGGATATTTACGAAAATGTAAAGATCCCCACTGCTCCGGCAAATATCGACTTTGTTCTGCTAACCCATGCCCATATCGACCATTCCGGTCTGCTTCCGCTTCTCGCTTCGGGAGGATTCAGCGGAGAGATCCATGCAACCGAAGCCACATCGAACCTATGCAGCGTTATGCTCCGTGACAGCGCACATATACAGGAATTTGAAGCAGAATGGCGCAACAGAAAGGGCAAAAGAAAAGGAAGCGAGGAATTTGTCCCCCTCTATACCATGGAGGACGCACTTGCGGCAATTGAACTTTTCATCCCTCATAAATACGATTCCCCTGCGGATATATGCGACGGAATAACCGTTACTTTCCGTGACGCGGGACATCTATTAGGATCGTCCAGCATTATCCTGACCATCACCGAAAACGGAATTACAAGAAAAATCGTTTTCTCCGGCGACATCGGCAATACAGATCAGCCCCTTATCCGTGATCCGCAGTTCATTGATTCCGCCGACTATGCGGTTATCGAATCGACCTACGGAAACAGGCTCCACAACAAACCGGCTGATTACGTGACGGCTCTTGCAGAAGTTCTCCAGAAAACCTTTGACCGTGGCGGAAACGTGATAATCCCCTCATTCGCCGTCGGCAGAACACAGGAAATGCTTTATTTTATCAGGAAAATCAAGGATCAGAAGCTGATTTCCGGTCACGATGACTTTCCGGTTTACGTGGACAGTCCGCTTGCCAACGAAGCCACGGATATTTTTATAAGCAACCGTGAAAGCTGCTACGATGAAGAGGCTCTTTCCTATGTACGGCAGGGAATCAATCCCATATCCTTTGAAAATCTTATAAGAACCGTTACAAGCGACGATTCCAGAGCTATAAACAGCGACATGCGCCCCAAAGTAATTATCTCCGCAAGCGGTATGTGCGAGGCAGGACGCATCAAGCATCACCTGAAACATAATCTGTGGAGAAAAGAATGTACCGTGCTTTTTGTAGGTTATCAGGCTGGCAACACCTTGGGACGCAGCCTTATCGAGGGAGCAAAAAAAGTCCGGATATTCGGCGAATCAATAAATGTTGCCGCTCAGATCATGCAGCTTCCCGGTGTAAGCGGTCATGCCGACGCAAACGGTCTGATAAAATGGGCGAAAGCTGTTTCCGGCGTAAAGAAATTCTTTGTGAATCACGGGGATTACTCTTCCGCCGAAGCTCTTGCGGAACGTCTGCGCACCGATCTCGGCGCAGATGTATATGCTCCCTACAGCGGTGCAGAATTTGATCTTGCGGAGGGCGCAGTAACTATAGATGCCGCTCCTGTTCTGATACCGAAAAAGAAACGCAATACGGCTAATATGAGCGAATGCTATGCTCGTCTTACAGAAGCCTCTCAGCGTCTGACAGATCTTATAAGGAACTCCGAGGGCAGAACCAACGCCGATATGCGCAGTCTGACGGATATTATCAATCAGCTTTGCGACGAATGGCAGCTATAAAAAATCCCCGTATTCCAACAAAGGAATACGGGAATTTTTTATGTGCCCGGAACGGTATAAAGACAGAACCACTCACTCCAGTCCTGATATATAGCACCCATAACATGAACGCCGTCGCTGGTGTATCCGGCTTCAAGATTTCCGTCTTTATCATCAAAAACAGGATTTATGTCTATATAGAAAACCTTATTATTATCGGCAAGCGTATTAATACGCCGGTTAAGCTCATTTATTCTCTCGTTGTTGATGGAAGATGTCTGGGCATCACCGGTGACGTGCATATTTGCCTGCAAATAAACCACAGCATCCGGTGCTTTGGCAAGAACGTTTTCCAGAAGTGCCTTGTAATTGGCAAAAGTACTGTCGAAATCGTTGCCTATCTCGTTTATGCCGAGCATAATATAAATTTTCTTATATTTACCGGAGGACAGCATACTTCCAAGATCACCCTCGCCATAAGAGGCAGACGAATTTTTCGCATCACCTGTGCTCAGACCCTCACGGCAGAAGAAGTCTGCATTACCCAGAGAACCGTAATCCCGGATTCCCACTGTACGTGAATCACCGATAAACAGCGCATTATCAAAATAGGAATAGTCAGCCGGAACAAAATTAACCTGTACTGACGATGATGTTTCCGATGAAGGGGGATTGAATATAACCGAACCGGAACTCGTCTCAGAAGCTCCTGCCGACGGATTCTGCGGAACTATACTGCCGGAAGTTCCCGGAACACAAGCATCGTCAGAAGGGGTTTCTGCCCCTTCGTTATAACCCTTGCGTATGTCTATATCAGCTATATTTGCCTTATTTTCTTTTTTCTTTTCTGCGCTTGTCGTCTAAATCTGTTTGAAGATCATCGGCGATGCAATAAAGCACGTAAATATAAGTATCATTGTATATGTACATTGCTTGAATTTATTCATTTTTGTCTCCTTTAATCAGAAGCGGAAATACATGAACGGATCATCCATTCCTTTATACATACAGTATACCGACGCCCAGAATACCGTCAGCAGCAGCAGGGCGCAGAACACCGAATTCTTAATTTTTTTATATATCATACCCGGAAGAGGCGTTGAGAATATCACGCCGGCTATAAAATATTTAGAATAAATTTTCCAGTATTTTAAATAGTCTCCCTTAAAAAGCTCAGTCTTTGTATCGTGAGTGAACGGCAGCAGACGGCTAAGATACACTCCCAGTTCCTTAAAATCTGTAATGGCAAAAATAAGCCATGTAAGGGGAATAATAAGTATCATCCATGCATGACCTATCACTGCGTGCCTGTTCAGGAAATCGCCGATGGCAAACTTCTCCAGCATGATTATCCCGAACAGAACCAGTCCCCATACAATGAAGTTCCAGCTTGCCCCGTGCCATAGACCGGTAAAGAGCCAGACTGCAAAAGTGTTGCGCAGCATAGCGAATTTTCCACGTCTGTTTCCGCCAAGGGGAATATAGATATATTCCCTGAACCATGACCCCAGAGTGATATGCCAGCGCCGCCAGAATTCTGTCATTGTTTTGGAAATATACGGATGATTAAAGTTTCTGGGCAGTTCAAATCCCATTATTCTGCCAAGACCTATCGCCATGAGGGAGTAGCCGCAGAAATCGAAATAGAGCTGGAACGAGTAGGCAAAAGCTCCCATCCATGCAAGTTTCGAGGATATAGACCCAAAACCAATTGTTGCAATATCCTTCCACAATCCGGAGATCTGATTGGCAAGGAGCACCTTATATCCAAGACCTATGGTAAAAGTTTTAAGACCGTCCTCAACTTTTTTTGCGCTGTGCGTCCGCTGCCTGAGCTGTAAGGCTACCTTTTCATAAGTAACGATAGGGCCGGCTATAAGCTGCGGAAACATACTGATATACGCTCCGTAATTTATAAAATTTTTCTCTGCTCTTGTTTTTTTCATGTAGACATCAGCAATGTATGAAACATTCTGGAATGTATAGAAACTTATTCCGATCGGAAGAATGATATTTTTAACGGTAAGACCGGTATGAAAAAGTGAATTGATATTTTCAGTACCGAATCCCCAGTACTTAAAAAAGATCAGCCACCAGAAATTAAAAATGACGCCGAATGTAAGCCAGAATTTCCCCGCTCGCCGAAAATTATCAATAAATTGACCAACAATGAAATTAAACAGCATTGTAAGCAGGAAAAGCCAGATATATATGGCTTTTCCTACGCCAAGACCATAAAAAATAACACTTCCCGTCAAAATCACAGTGTTCTTGTATTTAGCAGGCGAAAGTGCATAAGCTATAAAAAATGCAGGCAGGAATATAAAAATAAACTCCAAACTGCTGAATACCATTATACTACCCCTTTATTTCTTTTGTTCTCTTATTTTTTTCTCTTTTCACCGTTTTTTCACGGTTATATTATTATTGTACAACGATTTTTTTCACTTGTCAATACAATTTTTTCATGTGTTTCAATTTGTAATAATTATATCTTGTTACTTAAAGATAACCGCCTCTACGGATGTTTTCCGAAGAGGCGGCATTAATACAGCCTTCTTACTTTGCTGCCTTTGCATTGGCAAGCATGAGTTTTATTCTGTTTTCCTGATTTACTCTGGTAGCTCCCGGGTCGTAGTCGATAGCAACAATATTGGCATTGGGGTTATCCTGCTTGATTGCACGTGACATTCCCTTTGCAACAATATGATTCGGCAGACACCCGAACGGCTGGGCGCAGATGATATTCTCCACTCCCGATTTTGCCAGAGCAGCCATTTCTGCCGGGATAAGCCAGCCCTCTCCCATTACGACTCCCTGATTGATATATTTATCCGCCAGACTGCGCAGATATTCAAAATCGTGCGGAGGTTCAAAAGAACCGTGTTCTTTCATTACTTCGATAAGTTCTTTCTGCTTGGCGTAAACCAGCTTGTAAGCAAGCTTATAAAAGCGTGTTGTCTTTGTCTTATGGTCGTAGATCTCTGCATTATTGAAAACAGCGGAAGCCGTATACATTACAAATTCCAGCAGCGACGGAACGACAGGCTCGCATCCCTCAGAAATAAGGAAATCCTCAAGATGATTATTGGCAAGGGGAGAATACTTGACGTAGATCTCTCCCACGATGCCGACACGTATCTTTTTTTCACCGCTGAGCTTTATAGCTGCAAAATCGTTGAGGATATCAACATAGACCTTCTTTGTTTTCAGATACATATTGCTTCCCTTGCGGAAAATATTTCCCAGACGCTTCTGCCATTTTGTCAGTATTATTTCAGAGTCGCCCTTATTTATCTCATAGGCTCTGCATTTGTTGTAGCAAGTCATGAGAAGATCGCCGTAAAGCACCGCATAAAGCAGTTTTATAAAGACCTTCGGCGTTATCCTGAATGCGCTGTCCTTTTCAAGTCCGCTGAAATTCAGCGATACTACAGGCACCTGCGGAAAATTCTTATCCACTGCCTTTCTGAGCAGATGAATATAATTCGATGCACGGCAGCCGCCGCCGGTCTGGGTGATAAGCAGCGCCGTATGGTCGGGATCATACTTTCCGCTTTTGAGAGCATCCATAAACTGTCCGATAACAAGCAGCGCAGGATAGCAGGCATCGTTATGAACGTTTTTCAGTCCCTCGTCAACAACGGAGCGTGAATCGTTCTGAAGAAGCTCCATTTTATATCCCTCTGCTTCAAATATGTCAATGAACAGCCTGAAATGAACGGGCAGCATATCGGGAACGAGGATAGTATGCGTTTTTTTCATTTCCTCGGTAAAAATCGTATATCCGGACAATTTAAATACCTCCTGTCAGTTCCCGGCTTGGTTCATTGCAGCAACGAGGCTTCTCAGCCTTATCCTTGCTGCGCCGAGATTGTTGATTTCATCTATTTTAAGTTGAGTATAAAGCTTTCCGTGACTTTCAAGGATAGACCTTACTTCGTCTCCGGTAACGGCGTCGATTCCGCAGCCAAAGGAAACAAGCTGAACAAGCTGCATATCCGGCTGCGTCGTCACATATTTTGCAGCACGGTACAGACGTGAATGATACGTCCACTGGTTCAGCACGCCAAGCTTCGGGGTATGGGCAAGAGCCGCAACGCTGTCCTCAGTAATAACAGCCATTCCAAGACTGGTTATCAGCTTATGGATTCCGTGGTTGATCTCCTTGTCGATGTGGTAGGGGCGTCCGGCAAGAACAATGATCTTCCGCTTTTCCGCACGTGCCTGATCTATGATCTCCCGTGCCTTGCTTGCTATATCAGCATGATAAAGTTCCAGCGCCTTGTATGCAGCGTCAACGGCAGCAGGAATTCTGCCTCTGATATTGTACTTTCCAAGCGTATGAGAAAGTACCTTCACTACATTTTTCTTTATATTCAGATCCATATACGGATGAATAAAATTACTCTCGTTGAGACGTGGATTATTCGCCAGCAGCAGTTCGGGATAATACGCAACTACCGGACAATTAAAGTGGTTGTCGCTTTCGCCCTCGTCAAGATTGTAGCTCATGCATGGATAGAAAATGAAATCCACGCCTTTGTCAAGAAGATTCTCAATATGACCGTGAGCAAGCTTTGCCGGATAGCAGACCGTATCCGAGGGGATGGTATGCTGCCCGAGATAATACATTGCACGGGAACTTTCATCCGAAATGACCGTCCGGAATCCCAGTGTAGTGAACAGCATATGCCAGAACGGAAGCTGCTCGTAGAATCCAAGTGCAAGAGGAAGTCCGACTGTTCCACGGTATTTTCTGGGCTGATGCGTTTTCACTGTGTTCACGATACTGTCGTACTTATATTCGTACAAGTTGGGAACTTTATTCTTCTGAGCCATTCCGCCGCCCTTTTCACAGCGGTTGCCGGAGATAAAGCGTCTGCCCTTGCCGAAGCTGATTATGTTAAGCTGACAATGAGCCGTACATCCTCCGCAGTTTGCGGAACGTGAAGTATATGCAAAGCCGGCGAGTTCGTCGGCTGATATAAGCGACGACCGTTCGCTTCCGGAATTTTCCATAGCATACAGTGCGCATCCGAAAGCTCCCATAAGACCGGATATTGCAGGACGTATTACATTTCTGCCGAGTTCTTTCTCAAATGAGCGGAGAACAGCGTCGTTAAGAAAAGTTCCGCCCTGAACGACTATATTCTTTCCAAGCTCGTCAGTGGATCTGGCACGTATTACCTTGTAGACTGCGTTCTTGATGATAGACGACGACAGTCCGGCGGAAATATCCTCAACGGTTGCGCCGTCTTTCTGCGCCTGTTTTACGGAACTGTTCATGAATACGGTACAGCGTGAGCCGAGATCAACGGGATGTTCTGCGAAAAGTCCCAGCTGTGAAAATTCCGCTATGTCGTATCCCATAGCCATTGCAAATGTCTGAATGAACGAACCGCATCCCGACGAGCACGCCTCGTTCAGCATTATGCTGTCGATGCTTTTGTTCTTGATCTTGAAGCACTTGATATCCTGACCGCCTATGTCAATGATAAAATCAACGTCCGGGCAGAAATATGCCGCAGCTTTGAAGTGTGCGACAGTCTCCACGATGCCGTGATCTACGGAAAGTCCCGTTCTGATAAGATCTTCGCCGTAGCCCGTAACAGCAGAGCTTTTTATTACAATTCCGGGATTCATTTCTCTGTATATGCACTTTATCTGATCGGCTATCTTGTCAAGAGGCTGTCCCTGATTGGAAGAATAATGATGATACAGTATCCTGCCGTCGCCGGTAATGAGCACAAGCTTTGTCGTTGTAGATCCGGCATCAATTCCGAGATATGCATCGCCCTTATATGTATGGATATCGGCATAACCGAGATCAAACTTTCTGTGGCGTTCAATGAACTCGTCATACTCCGCCTGTGATCTGAAAAGCGGTTCTCCCGTTACTATGTCATCGGAAGCTTTTGCCTCCGTGATCTTTCTTATCATTTCATCAATACTGTAGGAATCCTCTGCTTCAGCCGCATAAACCGAACATCCATAGGCAACGAAAACAGGAGCTTCGTCAGGAAATACGGCATGATCGCTGTCAAGTCCCAGCGTCTTTACAAAGGCATTCCGCAGTCCCTTGAGGAAGAAGAGCGGGCCGCCCAGAAACAGGACTTTTCCCTCAATGGAACGTCCCTGCGCAAGACCCGAAACAGTCTGATCTACCACTGCCTGAAAAATACTTGCCGCAATATCCTCCCGGCGTGCGCCCTGATTGAGAAGAGGCTGTATATCGGACTTTGCAAAAACACCGCAGCGTGAAGCGATAGGGTAGACTTTCCGGGCATTAAGCGAAAGACTGTCGAGTTCGTCGGCTGTTATGCCGAGGAGAGTAGCCATCTGGTCAATAAAAGCTCCCGTACCTCCGGCGCATGAACCGTTCATACGCTGTTCCACGCCGCCGGTCAGGAATATTATCTTTGCATCCTCGCCGCCGAGTTCAATAACGGCATCGGCGTCCGGCTGCTTTTTCTTTACTGCAAGAAACGCAGCATGCACCTCCTGAACAAATGGAATTCCTGCCGAATCAGCAAGACCAAGACCAGCCGAACCTGTAATGCACACCGTAAAGCTCTTTCCGGGATAATCTGCCCGGATAAGCTTAAGCTGATCGACCACGGTTTCCTTGACTTTTGAAAAATGCCGCTGATATTTTGAATATACAATACTGCCCTCGCTGTCAGTTATAACTGTCTTTACGGTCGTTGAACCTACATCTATTCCGAGAGAGAATTTTTCCATTGCTCACACCTCATTAAAAACCATACTGTTGATTATATAACTTGATACATTACTATTATACATCATTTTTTTTTAAAAATAAAGCGGTAAATGGTGGTTCTTGGGTTAATCTGTAGAAAATCATAAAAAACAGCCTTTTTTAAGGCTGTTTTTTTACTAATTATACTATTAATGCCAGCAACTTATGTGGAGATGCTGCTCCTGACTTAAGTTTTTGGCATTAATTACTACTCCACTGTTACGCTTCCGCTCTTCCAGTGAGTAAAGGCATACTTTTCCATTGCCTTATTGCCGTCAATATTGGTGAACTGGTCTGTCTTATAATAATAGAAATCAATAGGATATTCCGTTCCCGGCTCTGCGTCCTCCGGAACGTCAAGATAGAAAGTCACAATATCTCCGCTGAAGCCCGGATTTCCGGATGATACAGCGGCAAAGAACACCATTGACTTTCCCTGACCTGCAAGATCTTCCGGCATCTCTCCGAACCATTCCATTGAAGATGTAAGAAATCCGTCACAGGCATCCCCTGCCTTGTATTTCGTCATGTGAGCCTCAGCCGAACCGTTAAGCTGACATTTCAGTTCTTCCGGATATTGAATATGCAGTCCGCACATATTCCACATTTCATCGGCGTTATCTACAGAAATGGTGACTTCCGCCACGCCGCCTGCCGGAGCAGTGGTGCGGCTCACGGAAAGTTCCGGCCCTGATTCAAGATCTTCTACATCCTTGTATGCTTCCGCTATCCTGTCTCCGGAATCCATGACAGCAGCCTCTTTCTCAGAACTTTCCTTATCGGATGATCCGCTGTCTTTTTTGCATCCAGTCGTCATAAATGCCGCCATAAGAAACGCAGCTCCCATTGCGGCAAGTCTGTATTTCGTCATTTATCATTCTCCTTTGAAGCAGATACCAGCAGTTCTCCGTCTTTGGCGTCTATTTTTATGCAGTCTGTTTCAGAAGCGTTTTCAATAATGATCTCTGCGATCTTATCCTCCGCATCCTGTCTCAGAACACGGCGTATATCCCTTGCACCGTAAGGCTTTCCGAAAGATTTTTCGGCAATAAGCTCCAGAGCGGCGTCAGTATATTCAAGGGAAATGTTCTTTTCGGACAGCGGTTCTTTCATCTCATCCAGCATCAGAGCGGCAATACGTGCAAAGTCTGATTTCTCAAGCTGTCTGAACACAACAACCTCGTCAATACGGCTGATAAACTCAGGGCGGAGAAATTCCCTCAGACCCTTCATTGCCTTTTCCTTAGAAATCTCATCAGCCGTTCTGTTGAATCCAACACCCAGTGTTTTATCAGTCGAACCGGCGTTGGAAGTCATGCAGATAATAGTATTCTCAAAATTAACCGTTCTGCCGTGAGCATCATCAACCTTTCCCTCGTCCAGAATCTGCATAAGGATATTCATAACATCAGGATGCGCCTTTTCGATCTCGTCAAAAAGAATTACTGAATACGGACGGCGGCGGACTTTTTCGGTAAGCTGTCCTGCTTCATCGTATCCGACATATCCGGGAGGCGAACCGATCATTCTTGCAACGGAGTGCTTTTCCATATATTCCGTCATATCAAGACGGATAAGCGGTTCGGGTGAATCAAACATTTCCTCTGCCAAAGCCTTGACAAGTTCCGTCTTTCCCACACCTGTAGGCCCTACGAAAATAAACGAAGCAGGTCTGCGGCGCTTGCTGAGATGCACTCTCGTACGCTTTATTGCCTTTGACAGAAGCTCTACGGCTTCGTCCTGACCCAGGACTCTCTTTTTCAGCGCATCTTCAAGCCTTGCAATCTTCAGAAATTCCGTTTCGGCTATCTTGCTGGCAGGAATTCCAGTCCACAATTCAACAACTTTGGTGATATCCTCTTCCGTCACCTGAATGTTTTCAGCCTTTTCCTGAACGGCTTCCGCTGCCTCACGTGCATGAATAAGCTTGCCCTTTACTTCGGCAAGAGCCTGATAATCTATCTCATTCTGCTCTGAAATTGTTTTTTCCATTCCCTCAAGAACTTCTATCTCTTTGCGCAGCTTTGCATACTCCGCAATTTCAGGAGAGCGTATGCAGGCTCTTGCACAACCTTCGTCCATAAGATCGATAGCCTTGTCTGGAAGAAAACGGTCGGTGATATATCTCTCCGAAAGAACTGCGCACACTCTTATAAGATAATCGGATATATGAACTCTGTGATATTCCTCGTAATGCTTCTTTATGCCCAGAAGAACATCAACTGTATCTTCGATAGTCGGCTCGCTGACAGTCACCGGCTGGAAACGTCTTTCCAGAGCGGAATCCTTTTCAATGTACTTTCTGTACTCCCCGAACGTGGTAGCTCCGATGACCTGCACTTCGCCCCTTGACAGCGCAGGTTTTAGGATATTTGCGGCATTCATGGATCCCTCGGAATCTCCTGCTCCCACAAGATTGTGTACCTCGTCAATAAATAGGATTATATTTCCCTCACGCTTCACTTCGTCCACAAGACCCTTTACACGGCTCTCGAACTGTCCACGGAACTGTGTACCTGCAACAAGTGCAGTCAGGTCAAGAAGATATACTTTCTTATCCTCCAGATTGAACGGAACATTTCCCTCGTTAATACGCTGAGCGATACCCTCTGCAATAGCTGTTTTTCCTACACCGGGTTCGCCGATAAGGCACGGATTATTCTTTGTTCTTCTGGAAAGTATCTGGATAACACGGGCGATCTCTTTATCTCTGCCGATTATTCTGTCAAGTTCGCCGTCAGCCGCTTTCTGAGAAAGATTTGTGCAGTAGCTGCCAAGGAACTTCGGTTCTTTTTTCTTTTCCCTGCGTCCGAAAATTCCTTTCTTTTCGCCTTTTTCCCTGCTGTTTTCTTTTGCTTCACGGTTCTCTCCGGAATTCTTTTCAATCTTCTCACCTGCGGGATCTCCGCCGCCTATGCCGAACATATTTGAGATAAAATCAGGCATAAGACCTGAACCGCCCATTTCAAAGCTGTCTCCGTCCAGCATATCCATCATCTGGTCGGAAAGCTGATCTATCTCTTCATCGGTGATGCCCATTTTATCCATATATTCTGCCACCTGCGGGATCTTCCTCTCCCTTGCGCAGGCAAGACAAAGTCCCTCGTTTTTCTTTTCGTTTCCCTGTACTGAGGTGATAAACACCACGGCAGGTCTTTTTTTGCAATTAGTACACATTGGTATCATAAAACTGATTCCTCCTGTCGATTATCAGAAATTTGATGTTATAAAGCTATATATATGCTTGAAAATATAAGTTTTTTCGATAGCTCCGTTATTGAAGAACAACATTTTATCCTCACCGCAGATAACATTCAGGCGAACACACGCCGCTATAAATACGACTATCACAAGACCCGGCAGAATACCTGTCAAAGCTCCGCCGATATGCGAACCGATACTCTGAAATCCTGCTGTTTTGAATGTGGTATTCACCAGAAAAACCGTAACGGCAACAAGCAGGACAAGCACCGCCATAAAACTTACAAGGCGTATCATTTTTTTGTACGGTGTCCCGATGTAGGTGTCGGTTATGTACTCTGCCGCCTCCTGACTGCCCTCCGGATCAAGAAGAAGAGGTATAAGCTCGTTCATAGTCTCCGGGTTATCCACGATCTCTGCGGCTGCCGTTTCTCCGGCATAAGCGATAAGATTCTCCGACACAATGCCGTTTACTATTTCTCCGTATCCCTCGTGAAGCTTGCGGCAGAAAGCGTTTTCATTGGTTATCTTGTCAATATATATTCTGGAAACATACTGATATACCTGCTCGTCGTAATCAAGTCCAAGACTGTTTTTTTCAGTATATATCTTTTCCATACGGCCGTATTCTATTTCTCCGGAGAAACCGAATTCCTCCTCGATATAATCGGTGACTTCGGCAATAAAATCCACAGAAGCCACACTTTTTGCTACTTTTTTTACATTGCTGTTTCTTACGCTGTTTTTATAGAATCCTCTTGAAACAGAGCCGCTTACGGAAAATGCTATCACGAAAGCAAGAAAATATCCGGTAACCTGAAGCAGCGACTTGAATATCCCTCTTCTTCCCGATAAAAACATCATAATTGCTACTGCTGCCACCGCAAGTACATCGTAAAACCACCAGAACTGTGAGCCCATAACCATTGTCTGACATGGTACAGCATCACTTCGCACAGATATTCACTGCTTCTGCGCTGTGATGCAATGTATACTCCACGCCATTCCTCCCTTCATAATATCATGTTCCCGTATCGTAGTCGATACGGTCTATCTTGTCAAAGCCTTTCAGAAAAATATGATCGTCGCTTCTGACAAATCCGGAATACGAATCGTTGACGCTCGCCGTTGACCGGAGATGTCCGCTGAAATCATACGCCTGTACCTCCTCCTGAGTAAGCACGTAGGCAAGCCCCCTGAATACGGATACTGCCACCGCCGGAGAATTCAGCTCAATAATAAGCGGTTTTTTGCCGTTTCCGGAAAAGAGAGCCGCCGTATAGGTTCTGCTGTCATCGTTGTTGACAACTACCGCCGACTTTCCGCTCATGCTTGCCCCTGACACGCACGTGCCGTCGTACTCGTAATAGGAGCTTATCTGTCCGTCCGGGTCGATATATCCGCAGGCAGTGTCGCCGTAGATAAAAGTTCCCTCGGAAGAACCGAATATTTCGTAAGCGCAGGTACTGAATCCGGGAGAAGTCCATTTTTCCCCTTTGCTGCTGAAACTTATCTCTCTTATCTTTGTGGTAAGCTGTCCGTTTTCAGCCGACAGAAAACCTAATACACATCCTTTGCTTTCGTTGATAAAGCTGAGATCAACAAGCATATCCGTGCATTTTCTTTCATATATGAGAGTTCCTTTTTTATCGTAGACTTTCAGTTCACAGCTATAGTCATCGGATTCCGTCACAACGGCGGTCACTCCGTCGGAACTGAGTCTTGCAAAATATATGTTATTGTCAAAGCTGCGGCTGTAGTACACTTCATCCTCGTCCTCCACGGAGAACTCGTTTCCGCCGCTTTCGTACAGGAGAGCCTTGCCGTTTGCCACGCAGAGCTTCGGATTGCTGTATGCGTGCTGCCTCTTTTTAAGCAGACTTCCGTCAATATCATATATGTATAGAGTAGTATCGTTCTGCACCATTATTTTCTTTACGGTGTAACGAAGCTGATAATCTTCGCCGCCGCTTACTTCTATAGGAAATTTTCCGTCAGCAAGCTTACCGGAATTGACAATGGTCTTATAGCGGTTTCCCCAGCCCTTTATCATGGGGATCCACAGTCCTCTCGCAGCAAACAGCGTTATCAGAATCACCGCAGCTATCAGAATTATAAGCAGCTTTTTCCTGCGCTTCTGCCTGAGCTTTCTGTTTTTAACATCAACAATATCGTTTTTGTCGTACATTTTCGGCAAAGGATCTCACACCCTTTCTATATTACATCAATAAAACACACGGTTAAGATACAGTCCGTGAGCCATAGCCGTTCTGCCTGCTCTCAGTCTGTTCTTTGCCTCAAGTATTTCCGGAATATCGTCAGGAGATATCCGCTTTTCGCTTACGTCTAAAAGTGTCCCGACAATTATCCTAATCATATTATACAAAAAACCGCTGCCTTTTACAAGCATTGTCACCGAATCTCCACAATTTTCTATTTCAAATGAATATATAGTCCGCACAGTTGTTGAAACATTTGTACAATCGGCACAAAATGATGCAAAATCATGCTCGCCCACAAGATATTCTGCCGCCCGTCTGGCAGCTTCAATATCAAATTTTCTCCTGTAATGGAACATCAGATCGGGAGCAAACGGATTTTTCGACTCACTGCAATGCATCTTATATATATACTCTTTGCCTTTGCAGTCAAATCTTGCATGAAAGTCAAGGGGGACATCCTCGCAGCTCAGTATCGAGATATCGTCCGGAAGTTCACCGTTCACGCCCCTCTGAAATCCAAGGCAAGAGATATTACTTTCCGTCTTTACGTTAAAGCAGAAATTATTGGCATGAACTCCCGTATCCGTTCTTGAACATCCGGTTATTGTCACATTTTCGTTCAGTACCTTTGAGATGTGCTGTTCAAGGGTTTCCTGAACCGTTACCGCATTGCTCTGCCGCTGAAAACCATGATATTTAGTCCCACGGTACGCCGTCATTACTTTCAGATTCCTCATTTTCCTCCTCCGGCAGACCGTAATTTCCGTCAATGTCGTCAGAGACGCTTTCCGGAATTCTTCCTCTGCGCTTTTTCTTCTTTTTTCTGCGGTAATCAAACCAGATCACGATACCTGTAACGGCTGCTCCTGCGCCGGATATGACAAGTCCCTCTTTAAATCCCTCCGGGGAATATTTCAGTACAATATCGTGACTGCCCTTTGAAACTTTTGCTCCGAGCATTGCATGAAGTACCTTGAAAGTATCCGCTTTCTTTCCGTCGATATAGACCGACCAGCCCTTTTCATACGGTATTGACAAATACATCACGCCGTCTTTTTCGGCAGTGATCTTTCCTTTTATCTCTGTATCCTTAAAGCTTGTTATCTCAAGCTGTTCATCGGCAAGCCTGCTGTAGAATTCCTCAAACAGATCAAGCTCCATAGTATATGGCTTCAGCTGATAATTGCCGGAGGTTTTTCCGTCCCTTGCCGTCATATATACCTTTGACACAGTTCCCTCGCCGCTGTTGCCCAGAGGAATTACTACAGGATAGGACTTTATGAGATCCTTATCGTCGTTCGGCATTACCCAGACATCATCACAGCTTACACGGATGTCATCGACGCTGCTGCCGGACGATCCCATATACGCATAGAGAACTGCACCCTCACGTCCCTCATAGCTGTATGTGACACCCGGTTTGCTTCCGTCCTCCGTTTCCGTAGTGCGGAACGTATAATTTCCAAAACCGTTTTTCGTTACATCCATTCCGTTTCGCTCCACAAGAGTAACTGCATACGCATTAAAAAGTGATTCGTCAATTCCGGCTGCCAGTTTAACGATATCGTTCTGATATTCCAGAGGATTAAGCCCGGCACTGTCTTTAAGTTCAAGGATCTCCTCGTTCATCATAAATCCCAGCGACAGGGGATATTTGTTCTTATAAAGATAGGAATGTCCTGCCGAATCAACGTATTCAAGGAATTTCTCCTCGGTATTGAGCGGTCCATTGCTGCCGATGATATAGCGCAGCCCGAGAAGTGAATTGACCACGGGTGTTGATGTCCTGTAATAATATCTGTTTCCTGCCTCGGAGGCATAAAGTCCGAGACGTGAACAAAGAGTCGTCACCGATACGTTCGCCGTAGATGAAAACTGTGAAACGCCGTTATAGCCATAGAGAGCGCTGTTGTTCAGTGTCCACGAGGATGATGTCTCCGTACGGTAAAAAAGGCTTTCCTCACTGTTGGATGCCTTGTTCAGAAGCGACTGGATCTCCCTGCCGTTAGCAGGATAGGTGCTGTAAGACGACGGATTGAGCGTTCCCAGACCTGTAACGGAATTGCTCACAAGTTCCGAAAACACTGCCGTTCCCACCGCAGCATTCATAAAGAAATTCCTTACAGCTTTCCGTCGGAAAGGAAAAACCTTTACCGTCAGGAATATCATAAAATACGCCGCAGTTATTATCATGGATTTCTTTACGGACTCTGATATATCAAGGCTTTCTTTCCTATATTCATATTTGTAAATAAAAATTATAATACATATCAAAGATACGGCAGCCGACGCCGTCAGTATGATATTTGATATGCCGTTCCTTATCCTTTTCTTTTTCAGCGGTATGAGCCTTACGGCAACGCATATCACCAGCAGTGCGGCGGCAATAACGGCGGCTACAATGGCTACAGCTATTCCAGCAACCCACAGCCCCCGCAGAACGAGCCCAAAAAGAGCCACGGCGGCAAAAAGGTTTTGCTGCGTGTGGCGGCCTGCATCGGTGTGGTAGCCCTTGGCTTTGGCGGTGGCCTGGCAGGAACTGTGGTTGCCAGCCGCACCGGCTTGACCGGCGGCCAGGTTGTGGTCCAGCAGGTCCAGCGTGACACCAACACGGATTCTGTATCCCAGGGCAGCACCAACGGCACCAACCTGTCGATTCAGGATGTTGCCGCGCTGGTACAGCCCAGCGTTGTGGCCATCACCACCGAGCAGATGGTCAGCACCAACACCTGGTTTGGCGGCAGCTATGTGCAGAGCGGTGCAGGCTCCGGCGTGATCATCTCGCAGGATGGTTACATTGTGACCTGTGCCCATGTGGTTTCCGGCGCAAATAACATCACGGTACAGCTGGCAGACGGAACAGAGTATACCGCAACGGTCGTTGGCCAGGATTCTACTTCGGACGTTGCAGTCCTGAAAATCGAAGCCACCGGTCTGACTCCG
>UQXS01000005.1 GCA_900545125.1 uncultured Ruminococcus sp. | reverse complement strand
CTGCAAGTACGTCACCGTCTGTAGAATTCTTTTTCTTTATATTTTTTACTGTATAACAATAGTCATATACGTAATCCTCTGTTGTTTTACCCAGTCCCTCAGCATTAGGATTATTGGAATACTCAAGATAAACCTTATTATTATTGTCACCAGCATTAGCGGTTGTAGAATTTGCGTCATATGATGTTGCATTTTCGTTTAAGTGAGCAGTATATTCAACCTCTACAACAATATTTTCCTCACCAAACGTCTGACCATCACTAAGTTTAGAAATAATATCATCTATTGTAAGTGTCCAAGAATTATCTTCGCCAATTTCTGATTTAGTATAACCATCCGAAATTGTAGTCGCTTCTGCAGTACCATATTTTACCTTAACACTTGTCAAATCATCAAATGTTAAACCAGTAGACATCGTATCGTGAAATACAAGCTTGTAAGAAGTATAATTCGTGAAATTTGCATTTTTGGGAATAGTAGCGATAAGCTTAAAGCTGTGTACTTCTCCGATAGCATGGTCAGCAGTTTCGCCCCAACCATCTGTTGCACCAGCCTCCGCATCATCATTTTCATCCTGAATCTGCTTATCAACTGAAGGAAGTGCGGCTTTTGCATCAATTTCTAAATTCTCATTTCCTGCAACTTTGAGAATATAGGAAGATACTACTGTATTAGTTTTATCTTCAGCAGTCAATGTATCAGTAATAACATAATAGCCGTCCTGAGTGATTGAAATAACATTATTTGTAGTTGTAACAGCTGTTCCAACTAAAGTAGGATCACTTGCAATCACCTTTGCAAGCGCATCTGCTTGTGGTGTATTACTATTTACAGACTTCAATGCCTTAGCAACAGCTGCTGCATCCGGAACAGTTGCTGTATTAGCAGCCGTTAATAATGCACCAAGACTATCTTCGGCATATTCACCACTTTCATTTTTTGGACAAAGTGTTGTGTTTGCCAACATTGCATTTACTAAATCTTTTGCCTTTTCCGAATTTGCCCATGTTGGTGATTCAAGAGTTGTACCATCTGTTTTAGCTGTACCTGTAAAAATTGGATATGCTGTGTATGTATGTGTTCCATTACCAACAGGAGTAATTGTAATAGTAATCGGGTTTTCTGTTGTTGCTGCCGAAACGTTCATAGCCATAGGAACGGAAAGTGAAGCTGCCATTAATGTAGCTGCGATAGCTGCTGTAAATCTCTTAAAGTTTTTCATAATAATTCTCCTTAAAAATAAAATTTATTAGTCTTGGGTGGATGCGGAAACCGCATATTCTCAGCAGTTTCCGCTGATGTGTGTTATTCTTCGACACGTTTTCTGCGTCGTCTGATAAGATAATAAGCGGCGGCTGAGCACATGATAATAATGCCCGTTACGTAGTATTTCGCTGTTCCCTCTCCGCCGGCAGAAGGAAGCTCTCCCATAGATTCACCGATTTTCTTGTTTTCGACACTCAGCTCTGTTGGGTTTGTTTCATCCAGAGCTTTTCCGTTCTCATACTCAACAGGGATGTAAACAGAACCATTACTCTTTAACATATTGTCGTCAGTTATCGGATCGCCATATTCGTCAACCTCAACAATGTAATAATAGTATGGGCGTCCGTGTTCATCAACGATCTGTAGATTTCCGATTGTTGTTTCCCAATATTCTGATGATATTTCGTAATAATCTTTATCATCATTTTTTATCAGTTCGCTGCCGTCTGGAATATTAACAACTGCTGCAATATCCTTAATGGATACTATGAATTCAACTGTTGTATCGTCGTAGGTATCCTTTGCAGTTACTTTAACATTGCCGTAGTCTTTGCCTGATGTTACAAGACCTGTAGCCGGATCAACAGTAACACCAAAGTTATTATCCTCAATACTCCATGTTACGTTACCTACTGCATTGCTAACTTTAAGCTGAACCGTACTGTTGGGTTTCATTGTTACGGAAGACTGGGCGTTTGTTAATGCTCCGCGGACTTCAACGCTGACTTTGCAGTCTGTTTCAACGCCGTTGCAGAATATCGTCACAGTGCTTGAACCTATACCAATTGGAGTTATTGTTCCATTTTCACTGACTGTCGCTGCACTGTCATTTGAATTCTTGTAAGTTATCGTTGCACCGGAATTGCCCTCCAATGTGATATTTGCAGTTTGAGGATTTTCTGAAGAGTACCTCAAAACAATCGGCGAATTCGCTGTGATTGTTTTAGTTGTAAGTGTAATTTTTCCCTTGATGTTGTCTTTTGTACCGACTATCTCATGAGAACCAAAGCTTCCGCCGGCTGTGTAAGTATACAGTCCGTTACCGGTTTCGGTGATTGTTCCGCCTCCGGGTATCGTCCATTCAGTTATTCCGGTTACTGCATTGCCAGAACTGTCTGTTACTGTAAGCGTTGCTGTTTCTCCGGGAAGAAGTTCGGTTTTGTCAGATGTTATGGTGTAGTGTTGCGGTTCTTCATAATAAACTTTTAAAGTTAATTTTAAATCACCATACCATGATTTACCGCCGTTAAACTGGATCTTATTAAAACTAATAGTGGGATTAAACGTTGTACTATTTAGTTCCTTAAATTTGGTTCTCAAATCACCTTCTTGCAACCAACCCCAATTAACATCACCATAAGAAAAAGTTACACCACCGTTAAATCCATTTGAGCCTTCACTTTCTACAACTTCTATTCTTGTAACATTTTCCCAACCATTGCCATTATTATCAAACTCAAATGTAACACCTGATTGATCGCTCCATACCATTGTATAAGTAACAACATTTTGTTTTTCGTTATCTGTGGTAGTGTTCGTTGTGGTGGTAGTGGTTGTTGATTCGTTAGAGGAGGAAGATGTAGTAGTTGTTGTAGTATTTGATGCTGTGGTGGTCGTTGTAGTGGTAGTGGTAGTGGTTGTGGTTGTGGTTGTAGTAGTAGTGGTCGTAGTTATTGGTGCATCTCCGTAATAAATATGGATATACTCAATATTTACACTGTTCATGCCCCAAGAATTCAGATTAGAAATAGAAATGTTATCAATTTTTGCAGGTAACCCATCAGTAAACGTTACTATACCTTCAGATGAAATCTGTGGATTTTTGTCATTTAAATATTGGAGATTAAAATTAAACCCTTCCCAAGACTCAGCTTGATTTGCCTCCACTTTTACTTCAATGCTTGTAGCATTTTCAACGTTAACTGTATATGGATTACCAAAATCAGGATTATTAATATAGTAATACTTATCAATTATATTATTTCCTGTCTCCCCCGCCCTGACAGCCTTAGCCTGAGCCATAAAGAGCATAGGAAGTTCACTACTAAGACTTTGCAGCGTCAACGTACTTTCTTCGGTTTTCGGTTTTCCATTATAGGAATTTTTAACGAAAACATTCGGAATTTCGTAAGTATTACCTGTTCTGTAGAAATTGTACAGACCTGCTGCTGCTACTGTAAGGCAGGCATTGTAATCGCACGCCACCTCAGTCTGCTGATAATCAGATCGCCTGTCTTCAAAAGAATTCTGATTCTCTGAAAACCATCCGCCGGCTAATCCACCGATCAAAATATTCTCAACACGTAAATCATCATCAATTACAGCTTTATCATCTTTTAGCTTCATTACCACTGATGAATCATCTTTCGATGTAGCACGATAATGAGGATTCTGAATTGAATTTTTTGCAAATCCGGTAATAAAGCATACACCAACATCACCATTGGCATTCTTAGCAGTATTATTGCCAAGAATAACATTCATCTGCGTTTTCGCCCAATTTGTCAGATTATCCTTTGTTTCACCGCTTGCATACTTAGCAGCTACCAACGCACTGGTTTGATATGCTGCGTTATGCCGCATATTTCCCCAACCGCCGGATTCACCGCCAAAAACATAGCCAGAATGATTGTTCACATAACCGCTAAGAGCACTAACTATGCTGTTTGCATTATTGCTGACGTGACCTGCATACAACAGTGCTGCTGCATTACCAACGCTGTCCCACGAAATGTTATAGTTGCCTTTATAACTTGCACTAAAACTGCTGCTCGTATTATAAGCCTCTTCTTCTGTTGCCAGATAGAGCCACGTTGCTGCCCACTTCTCATCGTCATCATAAGAACCTGATTTATAACATCCATTTTCTCCCTGTGATTTTGATTTTCCTTCGTGCGCTTTACCAAAGGTGTACAGTTTCCTTGCAGTTTCTAAATAGGAATCATACTTCGTATCATTTCTTGCTTCTTCACCAAAATATCCTGCTTTTGCATTTACATATGCAGATGCAAGAGCTGCAGCGTATTCATAAGCAATATCGCCATAACCTCCGCCGTCCGGCAAATCATCGCTCCAGTAAATCTGTGAATGATTCCTTTCAGCTTCTGTTATATTATCATTATCATCTTTCAGAAGTGCAGTATATTCTGCTGATTCTGTACGATTATCTAATCCAAGCTTTTCTTTTTCTTTTTCTTCCTGCACTTCCGGAGTGCCCCAGTACTTATGATCTATAACCGGGTTTCCTTTCTGAACAAGGATTTTAGTAATATTTCCGCTCTCAGACTTCACACATCTGTTAATGAAATCTGAAAAATGATCGGAAACTGTTTTTATGTGCTCGGTCTGTCCTAAAGTTTTATAGGAATCAGGGAATTCGTATAACCCCCAGTTAAGAATAGAAGCTGTATATCCCTGTGCCAAACCAAACATTACGTGATCTCCGGCATCATGGTAGCCTCCGAGAATACCGTCTCCGTCATTAGTGTGACAATCTTCTCTCCAGGTTACTCCACTGTCCTCATTTACATTATCACCGCACATATTGGCATCATAGAAGAAAAGCGAATATTGCAGAAGTCTTGCGTAATCTTCCTGCGTTTCTTCTTTAGTCTGATCTTCCGGATACGGCAGTAAAATCTTCCTGTAAACCTTTACTCTTACTTTGTTTAAGCTTGGATTTTCGTCATTAGTCCAGTTCTTAACCAATTTAAGACTTGCAAGTCTGGGCACATTGGTGATTGTGAGCGTATCATTGTAATTTGCCTTACTTGTATCTACGGATGCAGTATTCTCTGGCGTAGTACACTTCCAGCCGTTCGGAACGGATTTTTCTATAATTCGATATTCCATTCCTGCCGGAATTCCCGTGATATCTGCTGTCCACTCATCGCCCGTACCTGTCAGAGTCAGCATCCTGAGATTTTCCCATTCACCGTCTTTTTTGATTTGCAGCTGCAATTTCAGCGAATCGGGCTTTGGTACTTCAACTCCCTTATCATTCTTCCAGACTTTTTTCGCTGTCAGCTTAATCGTATCAAGCGTATTAGTGACCGTAAGCGTATCGCCTGTAATTGTATACGTTGGCTTGTAGCTGCTTACGGTTTCTTCGATAATGAAGTAATTGAGATTTTTCTTTACTCCGTCTACTTCTTTTTTCGTAGGAAGTCCATGAATCGTCTGAGACCAATTATTGCTTTGATTCAGCTTTAATTCAGCCGATTGATTTTTTTCAGTACCGTCGTCTGCTGTATACTTGTCTGGAATTATCACTATATCTGCTTTATTATCGTCAATAAGTTTTTTAAGACTTTCAGGAGATAAATCCGTTAATTCTTCCGTTGTGCTGTAAAGTGTATAGGTTACTTCTTTTCTGAGATAATCAAAACCATTGTCTTTCGCCCATACCTTATTTACTGTAATATCCTTAGTGTCACCCTGTCGGATGTTTTCCACCTGGAGGGTTAAATCAGTAACATCAAGGTATTTGCTCGTATGATTGTTGCTTGATTCAGTAGAACCAGTTGAATTCGGATCATATATGTACGTTGTTCCGTCAGATGTTTGGATTTCAACATATGTTACTGTCAGACCATCGTCACCCCAATGTTGGAATTGTATGCCGCTATCGTCAAGATTCCAGTCTTCAGGTGTTTCAAAAGGATGTTCAAAATCTGTTCCTCGATTGGTTGTACCACTAAGGCTTCCCACGCTATACATCTGCTGTATATCTTTATTAGCCTTGACATGAAAATAACTAACATTCTTTATAACGGTAATATCATTAGACTTGAAAAAAACTTTTTCTCCAGTTGGATTACTTGTAATCAATGCTATTACCGAACTATACCCCTCAACGATTTCAAAATCGTCAGTGACGGTAAAATACATCTTTCCCGGGTCAGCATGTTTTTCACCGTCCGTACAATCTGGTATCTTTGTCTCATACAGATAATACACACCAGGTTTCAGATAACCGTTTTTAGTATATTTCGTCGAACCACAAGCTGCCAGGGCTTCTTTCATTAAAGTCTCTTCACCTGTGAAATCTGTCCATTCACAAATCTTATCACCATTCTGAGCATGAAGTTCAATTGTTGCTCCTTTCAGAATTTCAAAGTCGTCACTCACTGTTCCGTCATCGTTCAGTTTCTTATGAACCTTTTTAAGAGACGGAACTGCACCGTATATTTTTTCATCGACCATATTAATCGACTCGCCTTTGGTGAGATCAATTTCTTTAAAATCCTTCATATCAGCATTAGCCGAATACTGAACTTTATTGTTCTCTACTAATTTAAAGTAGATATCCTCAGCCGGTTCGTATCCGGACGGCTTTGCAGTCTCCTTGAAAACATAGATTGTATTGGGAGTAAGTTTACTTACATCAATCAGGGATGATGTGCTTTCTTCGCGGTCCCAACTCCATATACTTGCATCAACCGGATTTCCACTTGCATCTTGAAGCTGAATAGTTGCGCCCTTTACGTCATTTACTAAATCATCAACCTTTTTGAACAACAAACCTGGTGTATTTTCAAATTTAAGATTATTTTCAGGAAGAGGCATAACCATCATTACATCAGGATCGAAATAATATTCTTTTTCGTCTACTGTAATTATTCCTGCTTCAGATAAATCAATATCAGTCAACACATTTTCCCCGGATTTAATATCCGTTATTCTCTTGTCAGGAATATTTAACGTAAATGTGCCAACGTTATCATTATCCGCATTTGATATTTGTACGGTTCTATTTTTGATACTGTCACCTTCAAAGGTATCTGTTATATCAAAATACCATACAGATTCAGGGGCTGATAAATCTTCATTTTTGCTGATTGTCAGAGTTGTTTTAACGTGCGTTGGAATAGAACCATCGTTTCCGTTTGAAAGCATATTTGAAGTATCAACATTTTCTTCAATCTGAACGTAATACTTTGTATCACCATTTTTAAAGAAACCGTCGGGAGCAAGCGTTTCCGAAATCTCATAATTTTTTGTAATCGTGAAATACGCTGGCTCTGATTCATCATTCTGAGCTTGTGGCTCATTTGGTTCGCCAGAATCTACGTTATCATTATGAGCTTCATCCTGACCTGTTCCGCCAGTATCTGCATTTTCCTGAGAATTCTGATTTTCAGTATTATCAGTTATTTCTGTTTCATCAGATATGTCTTCCGATACAACAGCCGTAGTAGTAGTAGTAGTAGTAGTAGTAGTAGTTGTTGTTGTTGTTGTATACAGTGTGTTACCTGTATAATCAATAGCTGTAGGGAACGGAATGTACGCAGTTTTTCCATTGCTTACCCAAGAAAAGACTGTTTCTCTTGTATCAGTATCAATTGCTGAAAAAGAAGCACCTGCCAAACCTGTATCAGTTCCATTAACAAATTTATCAACCGGAACTGAATATCCGGATGCGAGAGAAACAATGGTACTGTCTCCTCGATACGGTCTGTAGCCGAATTCAAGATAACCCTCAAACGACTTTGCTATCAAAGCTCCGGAAAGATGTCCGGATGCCTCTCTTGTGTTGTTTTCGCCCTTCTTTTGGGAAGTAACATCTGCAAAAGGAGAAAAAATCGTTCCGTTGAAGTTTGTCTGAATCGTACCTTGTGTTGCTTCATAGAAGTTATAAAGAATTTTTTCTGAAGCCGGATGATTATTTGTCTTATCATCCGTTGAAGAAATTTCTGTTCCATTTATACTGGTAATTATTTTTCCCCCGCCGCTTCCGATATTAAATTCATTTCCGCCGCAGTTTATAACCAGATTACAAGATGGACGATCCTTTGAATTTCCATGTTCGTCTGTTGCTTTTTCAGTCGGCACATTTTCAAATTTAACTTCACCATATCTCCATTCAGGAATATCAAAATAAACAGTATCACCTGCTTGAGTTCCTTCAGGACATCTTAAAGTTAAAACAGAACCATCTGCCCCCTCGACTATACCATTAGATTTAACCTTGCTGAGTTCTTTTGAACGCTTACGCAAATAAATAAATTCTTCAGCAAAATCTATAAGTCCGCCTTCCGGCTGCTGATAAATCTGTGCCAACTCATTTACGTGACCAAGATAAGGATGTTTTATGTCTTCTCCCTCATTGTCTGTTTCGCAATCTCCGGGATAATCATGAGAGTGATCTGCACTATATGGAACGCTGTCATTCGTTCCATATTCATAGTGATATGAACCTGCAATATCTCCGACAACAAGACGTTTAAACAAATCTTCTTCCGGCTTGTAAAAGAACGTATAGCCATACTCGTCTCCACGCTTTACAGTATGATATCCGGAATCCTCATCATAATCATCTGCACCACCGAATTTCATTTTACCGCTGCCTGTGCTCATCGTATTAACGTTAATTATTTTTCCGCCTACGATTGCATGAGCATAACCGGCGTTGCCGTCATAACTGATTGTATTATTAAGTGCTTTTGCAGCGCCGTAATCACCAGAACCGATCTGATAGTTCCACTCGTTGCCTTGCTGAATAAAAGTCAAATCTCCGCCAACAGCAACACGTCCTTCGGCGTCAGCAGCTTTCGGCTCGAAATTGCCCTCAATGAACGCACAAAAGTCGTGGGCAATCCCCAGAAAGTATTGATTTTTTGCTTCTTCAATTACTTGTTCGGATGTAAGACCTTCTGCCCATGGGATATTATCACCGACAAGAAGAGTCACGTCCGACATTTCAGACTTACTGTAAGATGTACCGTCTACAACATTTCCGTCTTCGCCGGCAGCATTAGTAAGCATTTTCCCACCGCTGTCGGCATTATACGCTGCCAATTGATCGGCAACGTCAGAATTGGTGGTTCGTGTCATGCTGACAGCAGGCATAATAAGGCTCATCGGTACGGCAAAAGTAACGACGATAGAAAGCGTCATAATCAATGCTAAATATTTTTTCCGCTTTTCATGATCTTTAAGGTAATTTCGGATTATTGTCTGTAAACCTTTCAAAGAAATCATCCCTCCTTAAACTTATTTGCCTTCGGAACCTGTCAGACTGTTCCGATACTTTCAAAAGCCCATATACGGAAGATAACCTTTCCGATAACATATTCGTCTGCAATGCATCCTACTGTTGTGGAACGGCTGTCAATAGAAACAGAGCGGTGATCTCCCATAACAAAAATCCTGTTATCAGGAACCTGATACGGCATTTCAATATCACACGTTCCAAGAGCGAGTTCGCTTACGTAAGGTTCATCAAGTTTATCTCCGTTTACATAAACAGTTCCGTCGCTTGTAATATTTATGTAATCTCCGGCAGTACCTATAACCCTTTTCAGAAGAATCTTGTTGTTAAAATAAAAAGCAACTATATCACCCTGCTTAAAATTACTTCTTTTAGAGCATATTATTAATTCGTCATTTTGCATAGTAGGAGTCATGCTTGAACCTGTAACACGTAAGACAGGCAAAAAAAGCATAGACACAAGAACTGCTATTGCAGCAACGACAATTAGAGAGGATACAGTGCTTTTGAGTATTTTCCTGAAATCTTTTTTATATTTTATTTTTTTAAGTTCTGATTCGAGTTGTTCTGCACTTGGCAGACTGTCGATTGGATTACCGATTTCGGTTGTATTCATTCCGAATCGTTTCCCTCCTTTTCGTTGGGACATACAGCATGAAGAATTTTTTCAAGAATTTCCCGATTTAAAGAGGCTTCGCTGAGCTTTTGCTTCAGATCACCGTTTTCAGTCTGAAGTGAATCAATCTCTTTACGCATTGTAAAAAGAAGTTCAAGCAGCTCTGACTTTTTCAGCTTATGTAATTCCTTGTCCGTCATTCATTTCGCCCGCCTTTGATGAAACAGGATTCCACACCCAATTTATAAATGCATCTGCCATGTTTCAATTACCGAAAAATTATTTCTTTATTTCATGTTCTTAGTATAGCACTTTTGAACAAAAAAAGTCAAGTAAATCATTTTTTTTGTAGATAATCACAAAAAATAAAAATATTAAGCCTGTGAATCGGGAACATCATTCGTGAAATTTATGCAATTTGTATAAATTCCATTTTTTTGTAATAAATGTAAAGCATTGATTTAGCAAAAATCAGATATGCGCAGCAAATATCATCAGCCGCTCTGCTCACTTTTCTCATGAATATCAGGCGTGTGACAACAGGCAGCACACCTGACTTCTGAAGCTCCGTTTTCCATAATAAGCGATGTCAGTTCAGTAAAAGTACTTCCGGTAGTACATATGTCATCTACCAGAAGTACACACTTTCCGGAAATAATTTCAGGCGATCTTACGGAATATGCTCCTTTCAGATTGAGCATTCTCATTTTACGGTCAAGCGTCTTCTGCTGTTTTGTTCTGCGGATCTTCACAACAGCCCTGTCAGCTACCGGAATACCAAAACGTTTCCCTATAACTCTTGCTATAATATCCGATTGATTATAGCCTCTTGCCCTCTCATCGCTTCTGTACATTGGAACAGGAATTATAATGTCGATCTTATCCACAATCCCGTCATCTTCAAGTTTGTCTGCCAGTTCATTTCCGAGAGCGTATCCGGCATTTCCGCATATTCCGTCTTTCATCAGCATTACAGCAGGAATAATACTGTCATCGTATATGAAAGAAGCTGTAAAACTCTCTGCACCTTTGATATTAAGCTCTCCGCTATACCTGTGAAGTTTTCCTGCACAATCTGAACAAAATCTGTCCATGCTTCCGATAAAACATCCACATACCGGACATTTTGTCGGAAATAAGAAATGAAGTATTTTTCTTTTAAATTTCTCATTCATGTTTATCACCTGAAAATTTATTGATTTTCCTGACCCTCTATGATATAATCAATATATACAACATAAACGGGAGGTACAAATGAAAAAAATACCGAAACCAGCTTTAATACAGGAACGTGATTTTCCGTTCGAAAGCAGCATAAGCTGCGGAGTTGAAACCGGATTTCTCGAACTGCACTGGCATAAGGAAACAGAAATCTGCTGCATAAAAAGCGGTACCGGAAAATATCTTATCAACGGTATCGACTACAGCTTTTCTGCCGGAGATATTTTTATCATAGGCAATAATGATATTCATTTGTGCCATGATGATAAAGAACTTATAATGCAGGTCGTTATGTTCGATCCGATTCTTATAAACAGCAGAACGGCAAATTCATCTGATATCGAATATCTGCGCTATTTTTCGGGTGATTTATGTGCAGAATGCAAAAAAACTGAACATTCAACAGAATGTGCACGGCTTCTTTCTGACATTCTTGCTGAAATTGAAGAGGAATATAATTCAGAACAAAAAGGATATGAAATGATGATACGTTCACTTCTTCTCCGCTTTTTTGCACTTGTTTTAAGAAATAATCAGGACAAGCCTGTTTCCGGAAAAAAACTCAGCGCAAACTCCGCCGCTAAGATATGCAGTATTCTTCAATATATCGACCTGCATTATTATGAACATATCGATCTTGCGCTGCTTGAACAAAAATTCGGGTTCAGCCGTCCGTATCTTTGCAGGATATTCAAAACAATGACTGGTATTTCTCCCATTGACTACATTATCAGAAAACGAATTGACGAAGCCAAACGCCGCCTTATCGAAACTTCCGTAAGCATACTTGAAATTTCTGAGGAATGCGGATTTAACTCGCTATCAAATTTCAACAGTCTTTTTAAGAGAACGACCGGATGCACTCCGGGGAATTACAGGAAAAAAGGCTCATTGTAAATCAAGGAATCAAATTAAGGCAGCACTTTACAAGGCATACCTGACGAATTTATACTCGCCGCTATTACTGGATGTTTTGCAATAGCGGCGAGTGTATACTGTGCTTCCTATATATTATATCACAGCAAATATTTTTTGTAAAGATGACAAAAGCCGGCAGAAAATATCAGGAATTTTATTCTTAAAAATGATATCATAAGTACAGCAGGAGGGATAAAAATGAATTGGATAAAAGGACTTCAGAATGCTATTGACTTCATGGAAGCACATATCACCGAACCGACAGATTATGAACTTATCGCACGTGAAATGAATGTTTCGGCATTTTACTTTCAGCGGATATTTACTCTTATCTGCGGCTTTACTCCCGGAGAATACATCCGTAACCGCAGGCTCGCACTTGCCGGCAGCGAGCTGATTTCAAAAAATGCAAAAGTAATTGACATTGCTTTAAAATACGGATATGATACTCCCGAGGGATTTTCAAGGGCTTTTGTGCGTTTTCACGGAGTTACTCCTCATGCCGTCAAAAAAGGCAGAGCTGCTCTGAAATCATTCGCTCCCCTGCGTATAACAATATCATTGAAAGGCGGAGAAGGTATGAACTACAAAATCGTTGACAAAGAGGCTTTTACTGTCATTGAAAAGGCGGAGATCCATTCTGTGACTGACAATGAAAATCTGAATACCGTCGCAGCGTTCTGGGACAGAGCGCTTACCGACGGTACAATGGATTTTCTGGTAAGCTGTCTTTCTCCTGACGAGAAAAATCTGTACGGCATTTGTTATAATGATAATTCTGCCGGCAGCAGTACTTTTGAGTACTCTATCGCTGCAAAATGCAGTGCCGGATGCGCTGTTCCGGACGGATACCGAATCAGAGAGATACCGGCACGGACATGGGCAGTATTTGACTGCAAAGGTCCTATGCCCGGTGCGATTCAGGAGACATGGCATCGTATAGTTACAGAATTCTTCCCGACGGAAGACTACGAACCAACTTATGAAATGGATATCGAAGTCTACGACGAGGGAGATACATCGGCAGACGACTATAAAAGCCAGATCTGGGTAGCTGTAAAGAAAAAGTAAGCACAACACCGCCGCACATATACCGTGCGGCGGTGTTCTTATCAGCTCTGCTCCGAAAGAAGTACAGATACTCTGTCCTGAATATATGCTGCACACTCCTCTGCCGTTATTTCATCATTGGCATAGCGGTAATACTCATCGGAAAGTATGGAACGCACATCGTCATTATTATATTCAAGACGCTTGCTGTTCAGAACAAGGTCACGATACTTGTCAGCCTGTTCTGCGGTCACAGTGACCGGATATTCGTATGTAAATGTATTATTGTCAGAACTATAGCTCACCTTTTTTATTTCAGGCTTATCTCCGTCCGTTATTGTGTTTTGCAGAGCTGCCTCAAACGCTTTCTTGTTTGTCCAGTTAAATCCGGCATTGCCGGAATTTTTCATCTGTTTTTCCTCACTGAGAAGATATGAAACAAACGCCCATGCTCCATCAGGACATTTTCCGGTATTCAGTACGGTATAACAATTGTCGCAGGTGATCGTACCTGTACCGCCGCTGTCAGGCATACTGAGAATAGTCGTATTATCCAGCGTCAGACCTGTCTCCCCGAGTGACGTTGCAATTTCCTCAAGTCCGTATCTTGCCCTGCTGTCTGTATTCAGCATTGCCTTCATGTCTTTCATACAGGTTAATTTTTTTTCATAATATTCGGCATCATAACTGCCGTTTTCAAGATATGTCGGATCTTCTGTATTCCTGCAGAATTCCAGAAGCTTTACAAACCTGTCATTATCGAAATTACAAGTCATTTTTTCGCTGTCTATCCACGGCGACTGATAATTCATTATCAGAAAATTCTCCAGAGCGTCGTATGATTGAACAACAAAACTCATTCCCTGCGGACGGTTATCGTACAGCTCGTACATATCTTCAAACGTCCAGTCCATGTATTCTTCGCCGATATAATCACTGTTTGCATAGCAGAACGATACACAGAAATTTTCCGGAATTGCATACAGTTTTCCGTCCATATCAAAAGCTTCTACCACATTGGGCATAAGGTCATCGGTTTTAACTCCGTCATAGTTTTCCATCATGGGATATAGATCAGCAGCAGCTCCCAGATTTATCATTCCGTCAAGAACCGATCTGTTACCATAATATATAAGATCAGGCGATTCTCCCGTAAGGACAGCTTTGCTAAGATCGTCGAGGCTTTTAAGGTCTACAGCGTACTTTACCAGATAATCGTCATTCCGCTTATTGAATTCAACAGCATCTTCATCGCTTTGTCCGCTGTATATCTGCCATACGTTCACCGTCTGCCGGTTGTCGGTATAGTCATCGGGACGGCGTGTGTAGAGTTTCAGGGAATCAGAATCATATCCGGCAGCAAGAAACTGACCGTCGCCGCAGCAGATAAATTCACTTACAGAGCTGGCTTCTATAATTGAGCTTTTGAAATCCACTACAAGGATTAGTTCGTTACTGTCCGTAAATCCATATATTCCGTCATCTCTCCTGAAAAACGCCTTGAATCCCATTGATCCGGACTTAGCGCCTGTGGAATAATTATTAAAATCCGCAAAGTTATCCCTCTCTGACGGAGGTGCAAGAATATCGTCCTCATTTATATATGAGAAATTGCCCGGTGTTGTAAAAATGATTTTTCCCTCGCTGTCTTTGCCGAAATAAGCCAGCGTCTGATCGTATATCTGACTTTCAAGGACGTTTCCGTTTTCGTCGATAACGGCAGCGCTGCTCAACATTGAGACGATATACCTTCCGTCGTCAAGCGGAGTCATATCTGATATCTTACACCGGCGCATATTGAAATCTTCTTCCAGTCCGGGGACATCTGTCTGACTTACCACGCTGCCGGAACCATCATATTCAGTGAGCACAAATGAAACACTGCCATTCATGGTAAATTCAGTGTAATTGCTTATATTTCCGTATTCGTCATATTCAAGCTCAAAATCGGTAACAGGCGAAAGAATAGTAAAACTTCCGTCATCATGTACAGTCATACCGTAGCCCATGCTGATCGATCTGCCCAGGGATATCGGCTCAGAAGCTTTAAAACTGCTGTCCAACCTGACCATTTTAAGTTCAAGTTGTCTGTCCTCATAAAAATAGCAGTAACCGTTATCATATTTCTGTAAGCTTACGGTAATAGCTGCGATATCACCGAAGCTGATTTGCGATTCCTTATAGGATGTCTGGACAACGCTTACAGTCTGTGCAGTTCCGCCCTCGGTTCCGGAACTTCCGCTGCCGCTTTTCTTGGTACAGGACGCTGTAAGAATCATAGTAAGTGTAAGTAAAAACGCTGATAATTTTTTCATGATATTCCACTCCTTTTTATGAATTTTCCGCAAGCAGGATACTGATGCGGTTTTGCAGATTATTGGCACATTCTTCGGCTGTTATTTCATCATTGAGAAATCTGTCGTATTCCTCATAGAGAATAGTTGTAACGTCATTGTCATGATAAGAAAGAGTGCTGCAATTCATTACAAAGTCATAGTAACGCCTGATCTGCTCTTCTGATGCGGAAGCTTCGTAGGAATGTTCCACATCGTTTATACTGGAGTGTTCTATTACTCTGCCTCCGTCGGGGTCTATGAATTTCTCAATACTTTTTTCAAATGCCTCCTTAATGACCGGATGCATATAATCGCCGCCCCACTGATTTTCATAGCTGATTGCATATGAAATGAATTCCCATGCCCCGTCCGGACAATCACTGCCTGTCATAATTGAGTAATTATTGAGTGGACTTATCATTCCTTTTTCATTTCCCGGAAGATTCAGCAGCGATACGTCTTCAATGGTCATTCCGCAGGAGCCAAGGTATCTGAACAGGTGTTCAAGACCGGAAAGTGATGTCGTCTGTGCTCCGAGCATTGTCTTATTATCGCTGAATAACGACATCATCATTCTTATATCATCGGAGTTGTTATAGTCGATTTCAGGATAATTTTTTTCATGTTCTTTGCATATTTCCAGAATACGTATAAATTCGTCGGAATCATAATTGCAGGTGCCTTTTTCACGGTCTATCCATACATCTTCACTGCAAAGCATTGAGGTGATATACCGCTGATCGAATACCATCATTTCATCCGGACGACTATCGTAGATATCAAGAAAATCTTTTATTGACCAATTACGGTATTCGTCCCCGATAAAATCCTTTTTAGCCGTAAGAAGCTGAACGCAAAAACTCGTGGAAAGCGTATATATTCCGCCCTTGTACTCATAGGCTTCCAGAACATTCGGCAGTATCTCATCACGTGAAAGACCTGTGCCGCCGTCCAGATAAGGCGTCAGATCGGCAAGTGCTCCAAGATTCACAAGCTTGAATATCTCCCCGGAATTAGCATTATGAATGATATCAGGTCCGTCACCGGAAAGCACCGCAGCAGGTACATCATCAAAACTCACATTTTCCGTGACATTTATATAATACTGGTCATTTACAGCACAAAAATCAGTTGCCATATCATGCATCCCCGTAGATCCGCATTCGATCATCCACAGATCAATGGCTTTTCTGTTTTCAACATAGCCGTCCGGACGCCGTGTATATACCTTGAGCATATTCTGACCGCCGTTCATAATGAACTTTCCGTCACCAAACGGTACAATATAGCCGGATGTGCTTGTCATAAGCGATTTATCATAATCTACAACCAGTATAAGTTCTTCGCTTTCCGTCAAGCCGTACAGACCGTCATTCAGATTGAAATATGCAATAAAATCCCCGCTGCCCTCAATAGGCGCTCTGAAGTTGCCTGCGAGCAGTTCGCTGTACTTCATATCCGAAGGAACAGCTACGGAATCAGGCTTCATATACCCGTATGAAGCATTCTGTGTATAAAGTATCCTTCCCTCACCGACAGGAGCAATACAGCATTGGTCATACTGATTTCCGGCGTCGATATCTATGATATTTCCGCTGCGGTCAAACAGAACAAGACCGCTGCCGAAGCTGAGCATAAGTTTGTCGTCACCGCATGGGACAAGTTCTTGCATACCTGATATTTCCGCATCAAAATATTTTCCGGCATCCCCGATATCACACTGACCGGTGAGATTTCCGCTGCTGTCAAAGTTCAGCAGCCGCAGCGTGAATTCGGCTTCGGTCATATACTTATCGTAATTGGTTATGACCATATCATCGTCATATTCAAATTCAAAATCCGTATCGGCAATAACGGCATCAAAGCTGCCGTCATCATGAACGTTATAGGCTATTCCGCAATTTTTTTCTGTTATCTCCGAAGAAATTACCACATTGAATTCATTATCCAGACGTACAAATTTAGATTTTCCGTCAATATCGGCGTAAAACAGACAGATACCGTCGCTGTAGGAATCAATATGCTGTACATTGCTTATGTCATACAGTTCATTCAGAAAAATCTCCTCTGCGCCGTATGTCGTCTGTGTGATACTGACCGATTTTGAATTTTCTTTCTCTTTGGTTTTTTTCTTGTCACCGCAGGCAGTTGATGTAAATATCATTGTAAGTGCAAATAAAAATGATGTCAATTTTTTCATAAAACCTCTCCTTTTTCCACGGTCGGAAATCATTTTCTACATATAAGTGATTTTCAAGGGCAAAAAAGACGAAGCTTCTATAAATATTTTTGTTTTAACTTAATCAACAGACATATACGACTGACGACTCAAAAAATCAATAATATTAATTTCTTGACAAAAAAATATATAATATAATAAGAAAAATAAAAGATTTTTTGTCAGTGAGAGTTTTTTAATATCAAACCCACTAATATATGAATAGGATTTATAAAAGCAGGAGGAAAATATGTTTTCAATTATTTCAGGAATTGCTGTGCCGATAATATACCATGCAGTTTTCCGCATGATATGCAGCAAAAAATATATGACTTCCGGAGTAAACAAAAAGAAACGAAAAACTGTTTACGACGGCTTTATATTCATAATGATTCTGGAAACAGTTTTATTTACGGTTCTGAACCTGATATCTATATACGCCATGAATAATTCCGGCAGTTATATTAATCCTGTCATTTTTATCATTGCAGGCGTTCTGCCATTTTTATATATTATCGTCAGAAACTTTACCGAAAATGACAGTCTCCGGAACTTTCTCAAAAAATCATCAATTCTGATGCTGACTCTTATAGCGGCAGAAGTGTTCATATTCAACGGGAAAAGTTTTGACAGCAGCAAAATAACTTCGCCCATCTCCGCTGAAAGTATTTCTCTCACCGATGGAGCAGTTTTGGGAAACGGACAAATTACGATTAATTCCCCGGCATCGCT
Organism: uncultured Ruminococcus sp.; assembly: GCA_900545125.1. Taxonomy (GTDB): domain Bacteria; phylum Bacillota; class Clostridia; order Oscillospirales; family Ruminococcaceae; genus Ruminococcus. The sequence goes on along the minus strand of UQXS01000005.1, from coordinate 9,251 downwards.
GACAATAAACAACGTTCCGGACGGTACAACAGCTCTTATGATAGGCTTTGATAAAACTATTGACCGTGACAGTCATCTGACAGGTGTTTCACTTTTCATGAAAGACGATAATCTCGGCCGGAGTTACGAATTTATCCAGAGTAAACTTACAATGGCTGGAAAGCATGAAACTTCCCTTTCCTTTCAGCCTTACGGCAAGGTGCGTTCTCTCCGTGTGGATATCAGCGACGTAAATCAGCCTGTTTTGATAGATCATATCACTGCGGTCAGCAGGATACCGTTTGCCTTTTCGCTGATACGCTATTTTGTACTCTCTGGCATCGGATGCCTGATATTTGCCGTTCTTTCGTTTAAATGGTGGAAGATCACCTATCAGAGCGGAAATCGGCTGCATATTATTCTTACCGAAGCTATGACTGTTCTCTGCACACTGTCGGTATTCATAATGACAAGCCCATTTGAAAAGCCGGCAAAGTACGACAGCAAATCTCCAAACATAGCTGACCCGTGGAGTATGACTTTTGACGCTTTTAAGAAAAAACAAACGAATCTTGATATCGAAACTGACCCCGGACTGGAAACTCTTGAAAATGTCTATGATACCAGTGAACGCAATGAAACAGGAATCGGAGGATGGTGGGATCTTGCTTATTACAAGGGAAAATACTACTGCTATTTCGGCTGTGCTCCCTTACTGACTTTCTATTACCCGTATTATATGATAACCGAAAAACTTCCTACGGTTGGAATGGCTCTGGGATTTTTCGGCATACTTGCCGTCTGGTTTATGTGCAGAACAATTCTTGCAACGGTAAAGCTTCTGCTGCCGAGAGCAAATCTGCTTCTGCTTCTTGGATTTATGGCGGCTGCCCCGGGAATCACCGGAATTTATTACTGTGTCAACGCCATAAATAATTATACGCTGCCTACTATCTGCGGCTTGTGCTGGATTTTCCTCTGCCTATGGACAGGTCTTGAAGCGTGTCTTTCAAAGAAAAAGATTTTCAGGTTCGTTCTGCTGTTTATTTCCGGAACTTCACTTGCGCTGTGTGCGGCTTCACGTCCCGGAATAATTCTGTGCAGTGTGGTTCTTGTACCGTTGTTTATCGGTATTCTGCGAAACAAGGAATTCACTTCTGTGTACCGTGGAGCACAGACTGCCTGTTTCGCTGTTCCGCTGCTTATCGGCGGATTTCTCCTTATGGTATACAACAGTGCAAGATTTGGTTCTCCCTTTGATTTTGGCTATAAATATCAGCTTACTGTAAGTAATATTTCGGCAAATACAATGTCTACGGCAGGATTGCCGCCGATGCTGTACCATTACTTTTTCCAGCTTCCGAGAGCATCAGCCACCTTTCCGTTTTTTGAACCGACTTTCTGTATGCTGTATAACTATAAAAAATACACATATCTCGCAGACTGCGTCGGAGTTTTCACATATCCCGTTATTGCGGCAGGAAGTATTCTGATGCCTGCTGTCGCAGGAAGACGCAGGGGCAGTATACGTTCCGGCGTGAAAAGATCTCAGCGAAGCATTATTATCATTTTATGCTTTGCAGCTGCCGTTCTCATAGGCTGGTCGAATTTCTGTCTTGGCGGAGCTGTAACACGCTATGTTGTTGATTTAATGCCCATTCTCATGCTTGGCACGCTTATATGTGTACTCCGTGGTGCAGGAGATCCTAAAAAGCATCCTATGAGATATATTCTCCTGTGTATTTCCATAGCAGCTTCATTTGTCATAAGCTGGCTTCTGATGATTCAGGTAAGAGACGGCAGTCTCCTCCGCCGCTTTCCGGAAATATATGATACCGTTGAAGATCTGGTGATCTTCTGGCAATAAAAAGGCAGCACCGTACAAAGATTGTACGGTGCTGTTTTATTCTGTCTGAATTTTCGGATGCCATTCCCTACTGTATGCGGCGTTCCCTGCATATGTAATGTACAGTGAACATTAAAAAAAGCACGAAATTATGAATAATCATACAGCCCCATGCAGATACAAGACCATATCCAAGAAGCTGGGTGCAGATAAATGTTCCTGCAATCCGGACACACCACATTCCCAGAACGTTATACACAAACGGAGCAACTGTTTTTCCCTGTCCCTGCATAAGCCCCTCTATTACTATAGGAATGCCGTAGAACGGTTCGGAAACGGCAACCATTTTTAAAACAGTCGTTCCGAGGGAGATTACTTCCGGATCATCCGAAAAAATATCCATAAGCTGCGGTGCGAAGATAAAGAGCATTCCTCCGGAGAAGATCATAAGTACAACTTCAAGCGGAATAACTGTCCGTGCAAGACGATCAAGACGCTGGCTGTCACCTGCACCATATGCATTTCCTGCAAGAGTTGCAGTAGCTGTCTGCATACCGTAACCGGGAATGTAAAACAAGGATTCAACAGTATTGGCAATTGTATGAGCAGCAGTGGAAGTCTCCCCGATCGAATTTATCATTGCTGCAAAAGCCACATATCCCAGCGAGGTCGCAAAACGCTGGAGCATATTTGGAAAAGCAATTCTCAGACAGGGTTTAAGGAGCATCATATCCGGCAGCATCGGCTGCCCCTTTGGAGAAATGTCCTTATGTTTCCACAGCTTGCAGGTGATAGCTATTCCGCCGAAAACGTAGGAAATTGCACTGGCAGCGGCAGCTCCGTTTATGCCAAGACCTGCCCCAGGCATTGTGAATTCTGCAAATGGCAGAGTTAAAGTTCGTGACGGATAAATCAGGAAGAAATTTAGTACAATATTTATTATATTTACAATAATACCAGTCCGCATGGGAGTTTTTGTATCTCCGGATGACCGCAGAACCGTTCCGAAGATGATACTTGCACTGCGAAAGAGCATAGGTGAATAGATTATCCGGAAGTATCCGGCGGCATCGTCCCTGATATTTTCATCGACCTGCATCCACACAGGCACCATGTTGCTCAGCGACAAGGTGAGAACAGTAAAGAAAGTCCCCACCGCAATTACAGTAAATACAGCCTGAGCAGCGGTTTTTTTGGCTTTTATATCGTTTCCTGCGCCTTTTGCCTGGGAAATAATTGCTAAAAATCCTACTCCAAGGGCAGAGACGGTGCTGCTGATGAGCCAGTTTACCGTTCCGGTAGCTCCGACGGCAGCGGTAGCCTGAGTTCCAAGAGAACCAACCATAGCCGTATCAATATACTGTACAGCTGTTTGCAGAAGCTGTTCCAGCATTGTCGGCCATGCAAGAGCAAGGATCACCGGAAGCATTCCGGCAATTGTTTTTTTATTTCTGACAGAGTTCATTTGATAATTATGTATCCTTTCATTACCCTATACAAATATTATTTCATAACTCTATACATTATAATATGATTTTTAGATGATGTCAAGAACCGGTTGACAAATCAAAAATAATAAATTATAATACAATTAAGGCATCACCGTACAAAGCCGACAGGCGGTCTTTGTGCGCTGTTGCCTTAATAATACTATTTTTATACGGAGGGAAATATGATAATCAACAACGCAGGCTATAATCATTGTCATGATTCCGACTTTAAGATAGAGCGTCCGGACGGCAGCGGCGACAATCTGCTTTTGCTTCTTAAAACAGACACCATATTTACTCTTGACGGAAAAGATACATTTGTACCATCTGATTCTTTTTTTCTGTACAAAAAAGGAAGTCCGCAGTTCTATCGCTGTGTACCAAATCATACTTTTGCCAATGACTGGATCCACTTTGAATTTGAGGAAGGAGAGGAAGAAGAATTTCTGACGCTCGGACTTCATTACAATACACCAGTAAAATGCAGTGACATCTATATGCCCAGCTTTTTTATAAAAATGATAACATATCAGCATTATTCAGATAATCTGCATAAAAGTAAAAATATTATATATTATATGTTTCTGATTTTTAACAGCATAAGCGAACAGATTCATACAAAAACTGCCATAAAATCAGAAAATTATTACGAAATGCTGTCAACAATACGCAGCAAGATCTACGCAGAACCGCACATACAGCGCAGCATAGACTACGCCGCTCATGAAGTAAGAATGGGACGTTCAAATTTTCAGCGTATGTATAAAAAATATTTCGGCACAACCTTTAATCGTGACCTGATATGCAGCCGTATTCAGCACGCAAAGCTTCTTCTTCTAAAAACCGATCTGAATATTGCGGAAATCTCCCGGAAATGCGGATATTCATCGTATTCTCATTTTGAAAGGCAATTCCGCAAGGAAACCGGCATGACTCCGGCAGAATTCAGAAACAGTAAAGGCGTATAATTCCAATGAAGCACTGTGAAAAATAATCTTTTTTGATATGGAAAATAATTTTTTAGAGAAATTTCAAAAAATAGTGGAAATTTCCCGAAAGATATGGTATAATTAATTTTGAATGGTGTAATTTGCAATGATTTGCATATTTAACCTTTGTTATTTATACTGTCCGGTCAAAAACGGAACAGATGTATATTTTGAGGAGGTCTGTACATGAAAAAAGTACAATTGACAGAAACCGTGCTGCGTGACGCTAATCAGTCGCTGATGGCAACACGTCTTCCTTATTCGGATTACGAGGATATTCTCGCCGATATGGACAAGGCAGGGTATTATTCCATCGAGTGCTGGGGCGGAGCAACTTTCGACTCCTGTCTCCGCTATCTCAACGAAGATCCCTGGGAGAGACTTCGTAATCTCAGGAAGCATCTTCCGAAAACAAGACTACAGATGCTGCTCAGAGGACAGAATCTTCTGGGTTACAAGCACTATCACGACGACGTGGTGGAAAAGTTTATCGAGCTTTCAATCAAGAACGGAATTGACGTAATCCGTATTTTTGACGCTCTCAACGATTTCAGAAACATCGAAACCGCTCTTAACGCAACAAAGAAATACGCTACACAGAAAACTATCGCTTCCGGCTGTATCTCCTACACCCAGAGCCCTGTACATACCGTGGACAAATACATCGAAATGTGCAAGGAACTCAAGAAAATGGGCTTTGATACTATCTGTCTCAAGGATATGGCAGGAACAATGTCCCCTTATGAAGCAGAACATCTCATCAAGGGCATCAAAGACGCTATCGGTGATATGACTCTTATTCTTCATACGCACTGCACAACCGGCATGGCTTACATGACTATCATGAAAGCAATCGAATCCGGCATTGACGTTATTGATACCGCCTGTTCCGCTTTCTCCGGAGGAACTTCACAGCCCTCTACCGAGACAATGTTCTATGCTCTCCAGCAGTACGGCATAAAAACAGGTCTTAATGAGGATGTCATCAACAGGGTAAACGATTTCTTCAAGCCTGTAAAGCAGAAGTACATTGATAATGGTCAGCTCAATCCAAAGAGCCTTAACACAGATGCTCAGGCTCTTGTTTATAAAGTCCCCGGCGGAATGCTCTCAAATATGATCGCAAATCTTACCGATATGCACGCTATGGACAAGTTCGACGCCGCTCTTGCCGAGATTCCGAAAGTACGTGCTGACCTCGGCTATCCTCCGCTTGTAACTCCCCTTTCGCAGATGGTAGGAAATCAGGCTGTTACCAACGTTCTCGTCGGCGAACGCTACAAGAATATTTCCAAGGAAGTAAAAAACTACATCAAGGGCGAATACGGCATTGCTCCTGCTCCCATTGATGCAGAACTTTCTAAGAAAGTTCTCGGCGATACAAAGCCCGTTGACTGCCGTGAAGAGGATAAAAAGCGCACGGGAGAAGATTTCAAGGCAGCAAAGGAAGCTCTCGGCGATCTCTGCCGCTGCGAAGAAGATGTAATGAGCTATATCTGTTATCCTGACCAGACAGTCAACTTCCTTAAAAACCGCAGGGCTCAGGAGGAAAATGAAGCAGTTTACACCATTGAGGAAATGTAAGGAGGCTGCTGTATGGAAAATAGTACATTTGAAATCGAAATGTTCGGTACGGACGGCGAAGCCGGAATCATGGACAGCGCTGATGATACAGCAGAAGATTTGATTGATCCGCATTCTGAAGAAGAATTTATAGATCCGCATTCTGAAGACGATGCAGAAGAAACTATCGAAATGACTACAACAGAATCCGTCTCAGATAATGCAAAGGAAATGAGCATTGCCGATGCCGGAATCACCGCTGTTTTCGGATATGCAGTTGTATTTTTCGGACTTGTTATCCTTATGGTCGTACTCTACTGTACAGGTGCGATCTTCAAGAAAAGAGACGCAAAGGCACAGGCTGCAAAAGAATCTGCTGCAAAATCAGCTGCAAAGAATGCTCCTGCTGCTCCTGCTGAAAACAAGCCTGCCGCTCCGGGTTCTGCCGGACATATAAAACTTTTTGATGTTCCCGATAAAGAGGCTGCAATGATTATGGCGATCGTTGCCGATAAAATGCAAAAGCCTCTTAACGAGCTTCATTTTATTTCAATTAAGGAGGTTAAGTAACCATGAAGTATAAAGTAACACTTAACGGTAAAACATATGAAGTTGAGGTCGAGCACGGCAAAGCAGTCTTACTTGACGAATATGAGGCACTTGCTCCTGCACCTGCTGCCGCAGCTCCGGCCGCTGCTCCTGCTGCTGCGGCTCCGGCTGCATCGCCTGCCCCTGCTGCTCCTGTTAATCTTGCTGCCGGCGAAACCGTTGCAGCTCCTATGCCGGGAAATATCATAAGAGTTGACGTAAAACAGGGAGATACAGTCAAGTCAGGTCAGATCCTCGTTATTCTTGAAGCTATGAAAATGGAAAACGAAATCGTCGCTCCAAAGGACGGCACTGTTGCACAGGTCGTTACAAGCAAGGGTTCTGTTGTTGATACAGGTGCTCCCTTGGTCGTTATAGCTTAAGGAGGGCAATTTATGGACATTCTTGAAACCCTCAAAACCTTGTGGAACGATTCCGGTTTTCACAGCTTTTTCGTAAACGGGGGCTGGAAGAATCTTATAATGATTTTGATATCATTCGTTCTTCTCTACCTCGGAATCAAGAAAAAGTTTGAACCGCTCCTTCTGGTAGGAATTGCTTTCGGCTGTCTGCTTGTAAATCTTTCTTACTTTACGGCAGAATCGGCTGATGCGCTATATCATCTTGATCTCTGGGATAACTTCCTTGACCACGACAGTCCGGATTATCACAGTTACGGCGCTATCATGAGAAACGGCGGTCTCCTTGATATACTTTACATAGGCGTTAAAGCAGGAATTTATCCGTCGCTCATATTCATGGGTGTAGGAGCTATGACGGATTTCGGCCCGCTTATTTCAAATCCTAAAAGCCTTCTGCTCGGAGCTGCTGCACAGATGGGAGTTTTCCTTGCATTCTTCGGTGCAGTACTCCTCGGATTCGACGGAAACGCAGCTGCTTCTATCGGAATTATCGGCGGTGCTGACGGCCCTACTGCTATTTTCCTTACATCTAAGCTTAAACCAGAACTTCTCGGCCCTATAGCGATTGCCGCTTATTCATATATGGCACTGATTCCTATGATCCAGCCGCCTATTATGAGACTTCTCACAACCGAGAAAGAACGTAAGGTAAAAATGGAACAGTCTCGTATGGTATCAAAGACAGAAAAGATAATCTTCCCTATTATTGTTGCACTTTTCGTTATTCTTCTTCTCCCCTCCACAGCTCCTCTCGTAGGATGCCTTATGCTCGGAAATCTCTGGAGAGAATGCGGCGTGACCGAGAGACTTTCAGATACCGTACAGAACGCTCTAATGAACATTGTTACGGTTTTCCTTGGAATTTCTGTCGGAGCAACAACTGTTGCCTCACGTTTCCTGTCGCTGGAAACTATTAAAATAGTTGTTCTTGGACTTACAGCATTTTGCTTCTCAACGGTCGGCGGACTTCTCGCAGGTAAGGTAATGTATAAACTGTCCGGTGGTAAGGTTAATCCGCTTATCGGTTCTGCCGGAGTATCAGCCGTTCCTATGGCTGCCCGTGTATCGCAGATGGAGGGACAGAAAGCCAATCCAGCCAACTTCCTTCTCATGCACGCAATGGGCCCGAACGTTGCCGGAGTTATTGGCTCGGCAATCGCTGCAGGATTCCTTCTCGCAGTATTCAAGTAATTCCCCCATGTGCATTACATTGATCTGCTGACACAGATTGTTTTGACATAGCACTTCTGAATTCAGAGGTGCTATGTTTTTTATTGACTGCAAATGTGTTCTCCCAAGAAGATATTAACTATAGCGACCTGATTATACCGCAGGCTATTTTTTCTCCAGAATTTCCTGAAGGCTGCGTATGATAATCGTCGGGATCAGAATGTATAATTACAGTATATCCCCTCACCTGCATTGGCTGAAAACGATCGGTAAAAACGGCACTCCACGCATAACCGTTATTACTGAATATCGCCGGAAGATCACCTGTGTGAAATGGATGTTTATTATTAAGTAAATCAAGATGAGTACCGGAATTGGCAAACGGATCATTTTCATTTCCGGTACATTCTGTTCCGTTATGAATGTGCATTGCAAATACTCCGTTATCCGAGGGCAGATTAAAAATCTCAGCAACGACCAGAGTACCGCTGCAAGCTTTATAGAATGAAACTGTCCCGTGTATTTTACTATATTCCGGAGATCCGGAAACAACAGCTCTACAGCATGGACGATGCAGCAGAAGCGAAGGATTTACTGTAAACATATATATCACCTCATTGTGTAATAAAAACTATTGCAAATTACGCAATAGTATAATATATGCATATTCCGCAAATTCTGTTTCGGATAAAAAAGAGCTGACCTGCCAACAGATCAGCTCTTTCGTATTAATTTTTTATCTGTGCTGCCACAAGGCTTTCACCGCAGTACATTTCACGAAGCTTCGGCTTCTCGATTTTTCCGGTAGGATTTCTTGGAACATCCGCAAATATCACCTTATGCGGTCTCTTGTATCGGGGGAGCTTCTGACAAAATGTGTTGATTTCCTCCTCAGTACAGATACAATCTTCCTTAATTGAAATAATTGCCGCTGCGATCTCACCAAGACGTTTATCCGGCAGTCCTATAACAGCAACATCCTTTACAGCAGGATGTGCTCTGAGAAAATCTTCGATCTGCACCGGATAAAGATTCTCACCGCCGCTTATGATAACATCTTTCTTACGGTCAACAAGATATATGAATCCATCCTCGTCTTCCTGTGCCATATCGCCGGTCAGCAGCCAGCCGTCTTTCAGTGTCTCAGCCGTTGCCTTTTCGTCACGATAGTAACATTTCATAACGCCGGGGCCTTTAACATAAA